>JAYVLW010000585.1:0-8626 GCA_043759315.1 Myxococcales bacterium | reverse complement strand
CCGGCATGAGCGAGCTCCGCGCCGCGCTCGGGACGATCGTCGACGAGCTGCCGCCGCGGGAGCCCACCGGGGTGTTCCGCCTTCCCGTCGATCGCGTGTTCACCGTGAAGGGCATCGGCACGATCGTCACCGGCACCATCCTCGGCGGCACGGTCGCGACCGGAGACGAGCTGCGCGTGATCCCGAGCGGCGTGACCGCGCGCGTGCGAGGCATCGAGGTCCATCAACAGCCCGCCCCACGCGCCGTAGCCGGCCTCCGCGCGGCGATCAACCTCGGCGGGATCTCCGTCGACGATCTATCCCGGGGCGATGTCGTGGTCCACCCGGAGGTCGTCGCCGGCTCGCACATCCTCGATGTTCAGATCCGGCACCTCCGCACGGCGCCCGGCCCGCTCGGCCCGCGCACGAAGGTCCTCGTCCATCACGCGACCACGCAGGTGCTCGCCACGCTCGTCCTCGTCGGGACGTCTTCGCTCGAACCCGGCGGCACCGCCCTCGCGCAGCTCCGGGTCGACGCCGAGACGCCGCTCGCCGCGCTGCCCGGGGATCACTTCATCCTCCGCGGCTTCGTCACGACGGCGACCCATGGCTCGACGATCGGTGGTGGCACCGTGATCCGCGTGCTCGCACCGAAGGCCCGCCGCGGTCCGGAGCACGCCGAGACCGTCGCCATGCTGGCCGCCGCTCGCAAAGATCAGCGCATCGCGCTGCACGTCCACGGCGCCTCGTTCGCGGGCACCACGCTCGATGCACTCGTCCGCCTCACCGGCTCACCCGCCGACTCGATCACCGGGTCGCTCGCCACGCTGGTCGCCGGTGGCGAGCTCCTCGAAGCGGGACCGCACTACCTCCACGCCGAGGCGGTCGCCGCCGTCGAGGCGAAGATCGCCGCGAAGCTCGCGAGCCCCGACGGCATCGGGCGCGAGGAGCTCCGCACGCAACTCCCCGCCGCCCTGCCCGCCCGCGCGTTCGACGCCATCGTCGAGCGCCTCGCGGTCCGTGGTGCTCTCGTCGTCGAGGCGGATCGCGTGCGCAAGGCGGCCGCGCGCCCGGCGCCGCTGTCGCCCGTCGAGCTGAAGCTGCTGGCCGCGCTCGAGACCGCGCGCCTCGAACCACCGCGGCCGAAGGACCTGGCCACGGCGCTCGCCATCCCCGCCCCGCAAGCCGATGCCGCGCTCGCGAAGCTGCTCACGGCCAAGCTCGTCACCCGGATCAAGCCCGACCTGGTCGTGCACGCTGCGGTCGTCGCCGATCTCCGGGCGCGCCTGCTCGCGTTTCTCGACGCGCACACCACGATCGATGCGCAGCAGTGGAAGGAGCTGACCGGGGCGAGCCGAAAGTTCACCATCCCGCTCGCCGAGTACTTCGACGCCGAGAAGGTCACGCTCCGCGTCGGAGAGCTGCGACGGAAACGCTAGCCCACGCCGCAGAAACGAGTCGGTTTCCGCCAGACGAGCTGCTGCCCGACGCCAAGTGCGTGGGCGTGCGCACGGGCCGCCGGGTAGCGGACGTTGTTGATCGCACGGTCATCCATCACACCTACAACCGTAGGTAGCGATAGACTCGCGAGGTGCGGGTGTCGTGGCTGATGAATGTGTGGCTGGTCGGCGCTTGTGGAACGGGGAACGAGCGCGCGGAGGGCACGACCTCCACGGCGGGTCACGTGGAAGGCGCGGGCTCACAGGCCCCAGCTGGTGGGCCACCGAAGTTAGCGCCACCGCCGGGAGTCGGACCAGGGCGAGCGAACATCGACTGCGCCGCGCTCGTGACCTCCAACGATGTGGAACAGGCGTGTGGTGCGACGCTCGATGTGCGGCTGACGTCGCTCGATCAGTCGAAGGACGCGCTATGCGAATTCACGCTGACGTCGCCGGGAGGAACGGTTCCGCTCGTGCACATCCACATCTCCTCGTCTGCCGATGATGCAGTGGAGGTGCGTTACGGCACGAGATTGGTCATGGCGCGGGACTCGACCGAGGTCTCTGGACTCGGCGATCTCGCCTTTGCCACCAACAAGGAGCATCCCGGAGGGGACCGCACGGAATATGCGGTTGCCGTTGCCAAAGGTCGGTTGTGGCTCGGCGTGCTCGCAGCAAAGCGAAGCACTGCGCAGGAGTTGCCGTGTACGACGAAGCAGCTCACGGCCATTGCGCGGATGGCGGTGGCCCGTCTGCCGTAGCCCGGAGAACGTGCCGATGCGAAGGTACTGCTAGAAGAAGTAGCCGACGGACGTGCCGAAGAACGGCAGGGTGCGGATGCCGCCCTCGAGGTTGATCACGAGCTTGTCGATCGGCTTGAACTGGACACCGATGATCGCGTTGATCACCGGGAACACCGGCGGCAGATCGTACTTCTGCGGGGTGTTGAAGCCCTGACCGTCGGAGTCCTGACCCGCGCCGCCGAACTTCGACGGCCTGCAGCCCGGGTCGGGAGTGTTGTTCGTCGCGCCGACGCAGATGACGTTGTAGCGATACAGGTCGCCGGTGAGGATGCCGAGGCCCGCGCCGCCGCCGTAACGAACGGCCACGTACTTGTTGATCACCGCGTGGTTCAAGAACGTGAACTCGACGGTGAACCAGCCCAGCTTCGAGCCGCCCGGCGCGTGGTCCGGCGACAGCACGTAGTCGGCCTCGTCGCCCGCGCCGACGTTGTCGCCCTTGTTGATCCAGATGCCCTCACCGACGGTGAGGTGCTCGAACTCGAACCCCAGCTGGAGCTCGACGGTGCCACGGCGGCGGATCAGATCCACGCCGAACCCGACGTTGCTCGCCCCACCGGCGGACCGGTCGATGAACAGCTCGAGGATGCTCTTGGGCACGTGCACGCTGCGCAGCCGGAGCCCCACGCCGTACTCGACCTTGTTCGCCGCGTCCTCCACGGGATTGGCCGCGGCCTGCGGATCGGTCGCGGCGGCCGACGGCTGGGACGCCGAGGCGTCGTCGAGCGCGGGGCCGGCCCACGCACTGGATGAGATGGCTGCCGTGATGACAGTCCCCAAGCAAAGCTCTGACAAGCGAAACCGCATGGTTGGTCCCCCGAACTGGGCGCATTATATACTCCAGTTACGAACCGATTCCGATGTGGCCGCGCTCACTCTCCGCGTTGTTGATGGTCTGCCTCGCCGGGTGCCCCGGTGGGGACGCCGGGATCGGAGACGCATGCCAGTCCCATAGCGACTGCCAGAGCACGCTCCAGTGCGTGACCGGCGTGTGCGTCACCAAGTGCCAGCGCGCCCCCGAGTGTGGCGATGGCTACTCGTGCGATCGCGATGGCCTGTGTCACATCGCCACCGGCCAGGCAGGCGACAAGTGCACGAGCGAGGTGCAGTGCGCGCCCGGGCTGTCGTGTCGGATCGACGGCACCGCCACCGATTCCGAGGGCCACCTGCTCGCGAGCTGCACGCTCCAGAACCAATCGCGCCCCGCCGGATCTCCGTGCGCGCTGGACAGCGAGTGTCGCAACGGCACCTGTGGCCTCGGACGCTGCATCGATCTGTGCAGCGACACGCGGGACTGCGGCTCCGGCCTCGCATGTATGGGGATCCCCCGCGTCGAGTCCGACGGTGCGATGTTCGAGGGTTGCCTACCGCCGCGGGGCTCGGTCGTGTGGTCGATCCCGGTCAGCTCACCGACGTCCGACACCATCCTCGTGCCGGTCCCCGATGCCGCGCGGTCGGCGACCGTCGTGTTCCAGGTCGACGATCTCGCGCAGCGCGTCGGCGCCCGGTCGATCGAGTCCCCGTCGGGCGTGTCGCTGTACTCCAAGCCTTGTGACCCTGGTGTGTGCACCGAGCAGGCCGCCGCCGACCAGTACTTCGCTCAGCCGATCCGGCACCTCCCCGACTACGGCCAGTCCGTCCTGCAGCTTCCGACCAACCCAGCCGTGCCGCTCGAACCGGGCGCGTACCGGGTTGCCGTGTCGTCGTTCCGCGCCAATGGCGGCGCGGGCTCCGCGCTCCCGCGAGTCACCGCGATCGTGAAGATGGATGCCGCCGTGTTCCTCGACCTGCACTTCCACTTCCTCAACCTCGAGGACCACCCCTGCGGGCAGGCCTTCGGCAACCAGCAGCTCGATGCTTCGACAGCCGCGGCCGCGGTGTTCTTCCAGTCTGACTTCCTCGGCGAGCTGCGCACGATCTTTGCCGGAGGTGGCATCGGGCTCGGCGTGAGCACCTTCGAGGACATCACCGACCACGCAGATCTCGACGGGCTCGCGGTGGAGGACGTTGGATCGCTCCTCGCGCTCGGCACCCACGACGCCGGCATCGACGTGTTCTTCGTCCGCACGCTGTCGCCGGCCGGCCTGCAGGCGTTTGGCCCGAACCCCGGTCCCGCCGGGATCGCCGGCACGAGGCAGTCGGGCATCGTGATCGGCGTCGATACGCTGTGCTACCGGTCGTGGACCGCGCTCGCGCGACTCACCGCGCACGAGATCGCGCGCTACATGGGCCTCTACCACAACGTCGAGCTCGAGGTCGGCCAGCACCCGTCGTGGCGCGATCCGATCGCCGACAGCGATGCTTCGAGCAACAACCTCATGTTCTTCTCGGAGCGCGGCGGGATCTCGCTCTCGGCCGGCCAGCGCGAGATCCTCACCCGCAGCGCGGTGCTGCGATGAAGCTCCTCGGCGCCGCGTGCGCGATCCTGTTCACCGTCGGACTGCGCTCGGACATGCGGTCCGCGCTCGGGGATTCAGCCTTCGCGGTCTCGCAGCCGGTGTTCGACACGCTGACGCCCATCGACTCGCTGCCGTCGAGCCAGCAGATCACCACCGTGTTCAACAACAGCAGCAGCGAGGCGCTGTTCAACCTCCAGCAGATCGCAAATCCCACCGGCCCGATGGATCGCGGCGTCCAGCTCCGCGCGGTGCGCGCGCTGATCCACTACTGCGCGAGCTCGCCGTGCGCGGACGGAGACCCTGCGCACGTGACCCTCAAGGACATCGCGACCACCCCTGTCTACCGGGATGCGCGCGTCGGGAGTGACCTGCTCGTGCTCCGCACGGCGCTGGAAGCGCTCGGCGCCCTCAAGGTCCCGACGGATATCAGCATCCTGGTCCCCCAGCTCCAGCACCCCAGCCGAGACATCCGGGCCGCGGTCGCCCGCGCTCTCCGAGACCTCGGAAACACGCAGGCGATCCCACCGTTACGCGCTCGCTACAACGTCGAGCAGGAGGCGCAGGTCCAGACCGCGATCTCCGATGCGCTGCGCGTCCTCGGCCAGCCGGCCCAGTAACCGTGGGCTGACGCACAAGCCCTCGTAATCCTTTGGTTGCCCCGAGGATGGTGGGGATCGTACAATCAGTACTACTCCGTGGTGCACCGCCCCACATGACCACTCGCGATCCACGATCGCGTCCGCCGCCGCGCCCGAGTGATTCTCACGGCGCGCAGCGCGATCCTACGCAGTCGTTGCAGATCGATCCGGACGACGATGAGCCGTCGCACCCGTCGCTCGCGCTCGGCACGGCGGAAGCGGCGAACCGCGAGGAGCGTACGAAGATCGAGTCGCCGAACGCGCGGACCAAGACGCCGGCGCCACCGCGGCCCGGCACGAAACCGCCACCGATTCCGAAATCCGCCGACGATCCCGATAACCGCACGGGCTCCGTGCTCGGCAGCTACAAGGTGCTCGAGCTCCTCGGGAAGGGCGGCATGGGCTACGTGTATCGCGCCGAGCACGTGAAGCTCGCCCGCGAGGTCGCGATCAAGCTCCTGCGCAGCGACTACGCCCGTCGCCGCGACGCCGTGTTCCGGTTCATCCAGGAAGCGCGCACCGTCAACCGGATTCGCCACCGCAACATCGTCGACGTGCCCGATATCGTGGAGCTCGACGACGGCACCACGTTCATCGTCATGGAGTTCCTCCGCGGGATGAGCCTCGGCAAGTGGGCGCGCACCGGCGTCGACCTGCCGCGCGCACTCGCCGTGCTCGTGCAGATCTGCGACGGCCTCTCGGCGGCGCACGCGGTCTCCGTGGTCCACCGCGATCTCAAGCCCGACAACATCATCGTGATCCCCACCGACGACGGTGCCGAGCTGGTGAAGCTCCTCGATTTCGGTGTCGCGAAGCTGCTCAACCGCGATGACGAGGACATCGGCTTCCAGACCGCCGCCGGCTCGGTGATCGGCACGCCCGCGTACATGTCCCCGGAGCAAGCCGGCGGCATGGCGATCGATCATCGGTCCGACATCTATTCGCTCGGCGCGATCATGTACGAGCTGTTCTGCGGACAGCCGATGTTCCGCGGGCGCTCGTTCGGCGAGTACGTGCGCAAACACCTGACGGAGACGCCGGTGCGCCCGCGCCTGACGCCTGCCGGTGCCGAGATCGACGAGCGGCTCGAAGCACTGATCATGAAGTGTCTCGAGAAAGATCCGAACGCGCGGTTCAACCAGATCTCCGAGCTGCGCGACTCGCTGCTGACCATCCTCGGAGCGATGGAGACCCACCTGCCGAGTCTGTCGATGACGGCGAGCGGTCTGCGTCCGCCCCCGATGCCCACGTTGCCGTCGACGCCGATCCCGCGCGTCTACACGCCAGGGCACGCATCGACGCCCGGGCAGGCTCATCCGTCGTCGGGCTACTACGTCCAGGGGGCGCAGTACAGCCAGGTCGTCGGCCTGCCACCACCCCCGCTCGTCGCTCCCACGCCGTGGTGGGTGTGGACGGTCGGCGGTGCGGTCGCCGTCGCGATCGGCGTGAGCGCCGCCGTGTTCTTGACGGGCCGCACGGACTCGACGCCGGCGCAGCAGCCCGTGGCCGCGAATCCTGCCGCGAAGCCGCCCGAGCCTCCCACCCAGCCCACCGTCACCCAGCCCACCGTCACCCAACCCACCGTGATCGCGACGCCGCAGCAGATCGAGGTCCGGTTCGATTCGTTGCCGAGCGGTGGCGTGTTCGCCGACGGCAAGTCCGCCGAGCTGTGCAAGACCCCGTGCGCGTTCGAGATCGATCTCACCGACGGTGGTGCCGCCGACAAGCGCACGTACGTCATCAAGGCCGACGGATACACGGACGGCGTCGTCGTCGTCGATCTGACGAGCCCGATGCGCGAGTTCAGCGTGACGCTGCAGCAGCGAGGCGTGGCGGCCGTCGTCGCGAAACCACCGACGAAGACGACGAAGACGGGAAAGGCCACGAAGACCACGAAGCCCGCCGACAAGCCGAGCGACAAGCCGAGCGACAAGCCGCCCGCGAAGCCCGCGGACGTGAACCTCCTCGATCCCGACAAGGAAGATCCGACGGCGAAGAAGCCGAAGAAGACCGACGAAGAGCTCGATCCCTCGCACACGCTCGATCCGTTCCACCGCAAGCGCCCATGACGTCCTCGCTCCTCCGCGTCATCTGCACGCTCTGCGTCACGCTGCTGCTCGCGCGCGTCGCGCACGCCGAAGATCCGGCGACACGCGCGGCGAAGCGCCACTTCGATCGAGGGCAGAAGCTGTTCACCCTCGGCAAGTTCGACGAAGCCCTGGACGAATACCAGAAGGCGTACGACGCGTCACCGCTGCCGGACTTCCTCTACAACATCGGCCAGTGCCACCGGAACCTCGGCGACTACGAGCAGGCGATCTTCAGCTTCAAGCGGTTCCTGCAGCTCGATCCGGAAGCGCCGAACCGCGAGAAGGTGGAGATCATCATCGACGAGCTCGAGGACAAGCTCGAGCGCGAGGGGGCGAAGAAGAAGCGGATCGACGAGCCACCTCCACCACCGCCCCATGCGGAAGGCTCGCCGATCTACAAGAAGTGGTGGTTCTGGACCGGGATCGCGGTCGTCGGCGTCGCGGGTGGCGTCGGGATCTACGCTGCAACGCGCCCGGATGGGCCACCCGACACCAACCTCGGTAACATCGTCTTCACCAAGTGATCCGCCAGTCCTTCCTCGCGGTCGCGGCGCTCGCAGCTCTCGGAGGCTGCCCGGCGGAGCAGGACTACATCATCGTCACCGTGACCGGCCGCGCCGCGGTGCACGACATCAAGACGCTGAAGGTCACGCTGTCGAACGCGGGCACGATGCGCACCGACGATCTCCCGTTCGGAGAGCAGCAGTTCCCCGTGACGTTCAGCGTGTCCGCACCGGGGCGCACCGGGGACCTGGGGGTCAGCATCGAAGGTCTCGACAAGGACGGCTACCTCGTCGGACGCGGCGACGCGGCGACCACCCTCGATCTGCTCACCGCGGACGTCCTCCTCGACTCCGCCGACTTCGTGATCAACACCGACTACGCCGAGGATCAGTTCCCGTCAGACGACTACGAGGCGCATGGCTTCCAGGTCGCCGCCGCGCCCGATGGCAGCACGTGGACCGCGGCGTACCGCGATCGCTGCGGCTCGCCGTGCAACATGTTCGCCCGCCGGTTCGACAAGACCGGCCGCCCCGTACAGACGAAGCTCGCCGCGAGCACGAACGGGTTCCCGATGAGCACCACGCCGACGACGGCGGTCAGCACGCCGGCGATCGCGACCGCCAGCACCAACACGATCGAGGCGTGGGACTTCAACGACCCGACCGCGATGACGACCACCGTCGGGGTCGCGTGCCGCTCGCTCGACGCCATGGGCCAGGGCAACCCGGCTCAGGTCACGATCGCCACCGACGCGAGCTCGGATGTCGTCTCGCTGGC
>JAYVLW010000584.1:0-18991 GCA_043759315.1 Myxococcales bacterium | reverse complement strand
ACCGACCAGCTCTCGCTGCCCGCGGGGCCGCGCATGACCGTGGTGTCGCTGGGGCTCGCGAGGCTCGGGCAGCTCGGGCGCCTGCGGCTGCGTCGACGGCGGGTGGTCAGCGCCCGTCGTCTGGAGCAAGTGGACGTGCTGTGGACCGTGGCCGGTGCGCTCGGCCTGACCGATTCGATGCGGGGAGCGCTCGTCCAGACCCGCTGCGTGAAGCTCGCGATGAGCTCCGGCGATCCCGCTCGCGGCGCTCGCGCGATCGCTTCGGAGGCTGCCTTTCGCGCTGCCGACCTTCCGCGGCGCTCGAAGATCGACGCGATGCTGGAGCGCGCCCGCGCGCTGGCCGAGTCCGCGAACGACGATCATGCACGGGCGTGGGTCCGTGCGTGCCGCGGCTTCAGCGCACTCCTCTATGGTGAGTGGTCGACCGTACTCGACGAGATGGGCGTCGCGGACGAGCAGCTCGGTCGGATTCCCGGGACGCACTGGGAGCGGACCTCGATCAGCCACGCCCAGATCTGCGCGCAGTTCTTCACGGGCGATCTCGGTGCCCTCGCCGCGAGCGGCTGGCGCCTGCTGGCCGAGTCGCGCCGCCGGGGCGATCGGTTCGGTGAGGTGATCGCGCACGTCGCCACGGTCACACCCTTGCTGATGCGCGGGGAGTATCGAGCCGCGGCGCGGGTCGCGGAGGCGGCGAACGATGCCTGGTCGCATCCGCACCACGTCCAGCGTTCGTTCCTGGCGCTGCAGCGCGCGAACGTCCGCCTGATCACGGGGGATGGCGCCGGCGCGCTCGCCGTGGTCGACGAGACGATCGCGGCGATGGGCGTGCTGATGCGGGTGCCGCTCGTCCGCATCCCGCTCCACGAAGTGGGTGCGCGCGCCGCGCTGATCGCTGCGGCCGATGCCCCGCCCGCGGGCCGTGCCGCGCTCGTGCGTCGCGCCCACGCTCTGTGTGCGGCGCTGCGGCGCGAGCCGCTCGCATGGGCGCGCGCGTTGGCCCGACTCCACGACGGTGGGCTCGCACAGCTCGCCGGAGATCACGAGGCTGCGCACGCGCTGCGCGTCGACGCCGCTGATGCATGCGAACGCGCCGGCATGCCGATGCACGCCGCGTTTGCCCGCACGCGCGCGGGGATCGATCCCCAGTGGATTCCGGCGTCGCTGGTGGTCCGGTGGGCGGACCTCGTCATGCTCCACGCGCCGTGAGCCTACGGGCCGGCCTCACTCGCAGGCGACGAACAGATCGAGATGCCCGGGCGACTCGCGGTCCGAGGCGAACACGAGGGTCTCCCCGAACAAGTGCAACGCCGGATCCTCGTCGTTCGCGGGCGGGTCGTTGGCGGTATCCATCTCGGCGACCCCGGGCTCGAACGCTCCGCCAATCAGATCGGACTCGTAGATCGTGAAGGGCTCGGCGTCGTTGAAGCTGGCGGCGAACACCAGCCGGTTGCCCTCCGCGCTGATCGTCGGGCTCCGCAGGTGCGCCGTCAGCAGGACGCCGCTGCCCCGGAGCTTGTCCAGCTCGTCCCGGGGTCCGAACACGCTCGCCTCGTCGGTCCGCTGTGCGCGATAGATCGCCTTGCGCGGCGTCGCATCCAGCGCGCTGAACACGAGGGTCCGCCCGTCTTCGGTCAGCGACGGGTGCGTGCCGGCGATCTCGGTGCGTTCGGCCGGACCGAACTGGGCGGAGTACAGGGTCTCGCGCCGCGCGCGATAGAGAATCGCCTCCCCGTTCTGTTCCAGGTGCGAGAACCACAAGGTCATGCCATCGGTCTCGAGGAAAGGGTCGCGAGTGGCCCCGTCGACCGCGAGGCCTGCGACCGGCACGATGTCCGTGAACTGCTCGTCGAGCGCTTCGCGCGAGGCGTGCATCAGACGGTGACCGCTGCCGCCCCGGGTCGAGCTGAAGAACATCTCCCGCCGATCCGGTGACAGCCACGGTCCTCCCTCCTCGGCGGAGGAGTTGAGCTCTTCGAGGGCGCGCGGCGTCCTGCAGGAGGGCGGGTCCGGGCTCGCGAGGCAGCCTGCCAGGATCGCGGGCACCGGCAGAACGAGGAAGCCACGCGCGATCATCGCGTCCACTCCACCGTCAGCATGGCGCTCGCATGGTCGACGCGGGCACCGATGTGGGCGCGACCAGACTCGCGCGCGCCCCCCGTGGTCAGGCGCACCACGAGTGCGGTCAGCAGCGTCGCGGCACTGACGCCGTAGAGGACGTACGTGACCTGGCGACGAAACGACAACGTCTCGACCAATGGCTCGTACTCGGCGTTGGTCGTCGCGGCGCGGGCGTGGCGCGCCGCGGGCCACGCCCAGAATGCGTGAGCCAGCCCGCCCGCCACACCGACCCCGGCACCCGCGTAGGCCAGGTAGCGCCACAGCCGATTCGTGCGGCGCGAGGTCGCACCGACGGGTTGGAGGTCGACGGTGATCGAGAGCGGACGATCGATCACCTCGAACGTCTCGGTGCGCGGCTCGTACCCGCCGGCCGACACCTTGATCGAGTAGCTGCCTGGTGCGAGATGAAGCATGCGTGGCGAGAAGCCCTCGTCAGGGGCGAACGACGACAGCACCACGGTAGCCGCGGCACCGCGGGGACCAACCTGGAAGGTGACCGGGATCGCCTTCGAGCTCGCGATCTTGGTCGCGAGTGCGGTCTCGGCGTCGCCGACCCAGACCGGTGCGGGATCGGCGGTGGTGGCGGTCTCGCGGCAACGCGCGAGGAACAGCTCGGCTTGCGGCCACAGCTCTCGCCGGGTGTACGCGAGGCCGATCAAGCACGCATGCGTGGCGCTGGGCTTGCGCGCGTCGGCGGCCTTGAACGCATCGATCGCCTGGGTCCACTCGCCCAGCTTTGCCAGCGACTCACCGCGCGCGACGTGATCGTCGGCGTCGTCGGCCTGTGCCGGGCTCGACAGCAGCCCGAGCGCGACGATCCAAGACTTCGTCACCGTGGCCATCCTAACACCGGGACCGGTGGGGCAGGGCAGCCCAAGATGCCGTGACGAGGGAGCCGCGGTGCAGCGGGTCGCGAGCATGCGATGATGACGAGATGGAGCTCAGCTCTCGTCATCGACACACGCTGATCGCGCTCGCGTGCAAGGTTGCCTGGGCTGACGGCGTCGTCGCGGACGGAGAGCGCGCCCAGGTGCTCGCCTTGATCGAGAAGATCGGCGGTGCCCCCGTGACGGAGGAGGAGCTCGACCTCTGGCTGTCGACCGAAGCGCCACCCGCGGAGCTGGCCGAGTTGCCCGCGCCGATCCGGGAGATGTTCCTCTACGAGGCGATGAAGCTGGTGGAAGCGGATGGCGAGACCTCTGACGCCGAGGTCAGGCTGCTCGAGACGCTGATGGCCAGGGTCGCCGAACGTCAAACTGCCGCGACACCGATCGCGCGGATCGTCGTGGCGAAGCGACCGCCCGGCCGGTGATGGTCCACGCCAACTTCGCCGCAGATCCGCTCCCGAAGTGACGGGCCGCGAGCTCACACGGCGTCGGACTCGAACGCTGCTGCCTACTGTCGTGGGCACTGCGTCGTCATCCCCCAGTTGATGTCGTTGCCGGCGCGCCGCGATGATGCCGGCCCATGGTGCACCTCCGCCGAACGCTCCAGCTCGTGGTGGCAACCTGCGCGCTGCTCGGCGCGGGCCGCGCGCACGCGGGCGACACCACGAAGCAGGTGTTCGATGGCGTCACGATGATCACGCGGACCACGTCGGCTCCGGCCAACGTGATCCACATCCTCGAAGTCGACATGACGAAGCCGGGTGTCAGCCTCGGCGGCACCGCGTCGTCGTCACGCAAGCAACGGACGTCGAGCTTCGCGACGGCCGCCGGCGCCGCGGCCGCGATCAACGGCGACCTGTTCTCGTACGCGACGTACGCCACCACCGGCCTCGCTGCCGGCGGCCACGCGAGGTGGGCCGACACACGTGACGACAACTTCTCTGCGAACATCGCATTCTCCGATGGTGCGCGCGTCGAGATCCACGATGCATCCGAGACCCTCGCGTTCGACGCGGGGTGGATGAGAGGGGTCGTCTCCGGCCATCCGCAGCTGGTCAAGGCCGGCGTCAAGCTCGCCACCAACCCGTCGAGCCCGGCGTGCCCCACGCGCAACCCGCGCACCGCGGTCGGTCTGTCCCAGGACGGCAAGACCGTGTTCCTGGTGGTCGTCGACGGTCGCACGACGGCATCCGTCGGCATGACCTGCACCGAGCTCGCGACGTTGATGAAGGGGCTCGGCGCCTACCAGGCGATCAACCTCGACGGCGGTGGCTCGACAACGATGTACCTCAAGGGCACCGGCATCGTGAACCGGCCGTCCGACGGCGCGGAGCGCGTCGTTGGCAATCACCTCGCGGTCTACGCGCCCAAGCTCGGCACGATCGGCACCGTCAAGGGCCTCGTCTACGAGGAGCCGGATCGCGCGCGGTTCCTCGTCGGCGCCACCGTGACCCTCGCGGATGCGAGCGTCACCACCGATGACACCGGTCACTACGAGCTCGATGGCATCCCCGGTGCCGCGATTGTGAAGGCGCTGCGCCCGGGCTACGCCGCCTCGAGCGTGACCGTGACGATCAGCAAGGGCGGCACGATCACCGCCGACATCGGATTGGCGATCGACCCGACCGCCGACTTCGACGGGGATGGCGTCCCCGACGCATCCGACACCTGCACCGAGGTGGCCGACCCCGACCAGCTCGACACCGACGCCGACGGGCTCGGCGATGCCTGCGATCTCGACGACGATGGCGACGGCCTCGCCGACGAAGATGACAACTGCCCACTGGTCGCGAACCCCGATCAGTCCGACCTGGATGGCGACGGTGTCGGCGACCTCTGCCTTTCCGAGGCCGGAGGCGGCGGCTGCGCGACCACCGGCGGGCCCGCCGGACTCTCGGCGCTGTTGTTTCTAGGCGTGGTGGTGATGCTCGGTCGCCGGCGCCGGCGCCGGGCGTAGGCACGTGATGTTCGCGACAGGTGCGGTCATCGACACGTTGACCACCCCGCCTGGTGAGGATCGATCGAAGGATTCGTCATCATCCTCTTGAGCCGTGCGACGGCGACCGGCGGTCGCGGGTGGTTCCGCACGGTTCAGCTGGGTTTTCCTCTAACATGGACCAGGTGTCCCGGCTGGCGCTCGTAGCGCTCTTGCTACTACTCGGTGCCTGCGACCGCGTGTTCGGGCTCGAGCGTCCACCCCCGGTACCGCCGGTACCAGGGGAGTGGAAGCTCGTGGCGAGCGGCGGCCTGCACACCTGTGCGATCCAGACGGACGGCTCGCTGTGGTGCTGGGGCGAGAACTTCATCGGAGAGGTCGGCCTCGGGACCGACGCTCCGGTCCAGGTCCTCGCGCCGACGCGGATCGGCGATGCGGCGTGGGCGACCGTCACGGGAGGTGTCGCGCACACGTGCGGGATCCGAGACGACGGGACGCTGTGGTGCTGGGGCTACAACGGCAGCGGCGCCGTCGGCGACGGAACCGGTACGAACCGTGGCGATCCGACGCCGGTCGGGAGCGATCATTGGCTCACCGTTGCGGCGGGTGACTACCACGTGTGTGCGATCCGCGATGATCGATCGTTGTGGTGCTGGGGCCAGAACCTCGGCGCGCAGCTCGGCGATGGGACGCTCGGCGAGCGAGCCGCCCCTGTGCTCATCGACGCCGGCCACGCGTGGGCGGCGGTCGCGGCCGGATCGGTGCACACCTGTGCCATCACCAAGGACGGTCAGCTGTGGTGCTGGGGCTCCGATGCCAGCGGCGCGATCGGTGCTGGCAATACCATTTCCATGGTTCCGAAGCGGATCGAGGCTGCGTCCGTGTGGTCCTCGATCGCGGCCGGAAACAGGTTCACGTGTGGGACCACCGAAGGCAGCGTCCGTTGCTGGGGCGCCAACGATGTCGGACAGCTCGGCGACGGCACCCGCTTGGCGCACGCTGATGCTGCCCCGATCACGTCGCCGCGCACCGACTGGACGTCGGTGATCACGCACTCCACCACCGTGTGCGCAATCGCCGGCGATGGCGCCCTCGAGTGCTGGGGAGAGAACCGTCAGGGCGAGATCGGGAGCGATACCGCGGCGCCGGTGCAGACGATGCCGCATCCGATCGACCTGCCGACCTCCACGTGGAAGTCCGTGGCGCTGGGCGCGTTGCATTCCTGCGCGATCGATGATGCATCTCATCTGTGGTGTACGGGCGCCGCGGGTAGCGGGCAGCTCGGCGATGGCACCGGAGGAAGCCAGCTGGTCCCGGCGCGGGTCGATGGAGCCTGGACGACCGTCGGCGCGGGCGCGGTCTCGACGTGCGGCTTGCGCGACGGCAAGCTCTGGTGCTGGGGAGACAACGCCGCGGGCGAGCTCGGCGAGGGCACGACGATCTCGCGGCAAGTCCCGACGCAGACGATGATGGACAAGCCGTCGCCCCTCTTGACCGTGGGACCGGCGCAAGCGTGCGACATCGACACCGACGGCAGCGTGTACTGCTGGGGCGACAATCGGAAGCACCAGCTCGCTGCCGCGAGTGACTTCGTGGTCGCGCCAGCGCGCGTGGCGCTCGTGGTCGTGAATCGTGGAGTCTCGACGCACGACCACACGTGCGTGATCGGCTACGACACCTACGCCTACTGCGTGGGGCGCAACGACCAGGGCCAGCTCGGGCGTGGGGTGGCGAGCCCCGTCGAAACGGTCCTCCTGCCGGTGCCGTCGGGTCCGGCCACGTACTACAGGTGGACCACGATCCGCACGGGAGATGCTCACACGTGCGGGATCCTCGACTCCGGGGTGGTCTATTGCTGGGGCCGGAATGCCGAAGGTCAGATCGGCGACACGACCGTCCAGACCGCCATCGTTCCGACGCCGGTACGGCCGGTCGTCACACCAACGAAGCTCGATGTTGGGGGCGCACATACGTGTGCGATCGAGGCCGGCACGCTCCGGTGCTGGGGCGCGAACACGTCCGGGCAGCTCGGTGATGGGACGCTGACCAACCGGTCCACCCCGACGCTGATCGGCGCGGCCACATGGAAGGCGATCTCGACCGGCAGCGCTCATACGTGTGGCATTCAGGCCGATGACTCGCTGTGGTGCTGGGGCCCGAACACGCGAGGCGAGCTCGGTACGGGATCGTTCAGCGCCCGGTCGACGCCCACGCGCGTCGGGACTGCGTCGTGGCTGGCGGTCAGCGCCGGGCGATCGTTCACATGTGGCATCCAGGTCGATAGCTCGCTCTGGTGCTGGGGCGATCGACTCTACGGCCAGCTCGGGGACAACCGGTCCTGGGTCAACCGCTTCGTCGAGATCGGGCAACCCTGACGATCTGCGCGGTCAGGGCTGCGTCGCGAGCACGTCGTCGAGCGTGAGGCCCCATGCGGCCTGCCCGGTGACAGCGAGCTCGTGTGGGTCCCGGTCGAGTGCGGTCAGGTCCCAGCCGAGCGCGGCGCCGTCCCAGCCGACCGACCACAGCGATCCGCCGCGAAACGCCACCCAGGTCGCGCGCTGGCGGTGCCCGCGCAGGTGCGCGACGAGCGCGCCGCTCGTGGCGTCCCACACCTCGATCCGCCCGGTCGTCGTGGCAGCGGCGAGCCAGCGCGCATCCGGAGACAGCGCGAGCGCGAGGATCTCGGCATCGCGGACCTCCACGGTCCGCACCGTTCCCGTCGCGAGATCGCGGACCTCTGCGCGTGACGGCCCGGCGGTCGCGACGCGGCGCCCATCGCGCGAGGCGGCGATCGCCACCGCGCCCACGCCGACGTACGCGAGCGCCAGCTGGCCGCCGTGGACTCGCCACACGTTCAGCGAGGAGTCCACCAGCCAGCGCGTCGCCGGATCACCGACGGCGACCGCGGTGGCGCGCGGACTCTCGATCACGCGAGGGGCCGCCACGCCGGTCCACACGACGAGCGTGCGCTCGTCGAGCGCGAGCAGCGAGCCGTCGGGCGAGAACCCGGCGTACGTCGCGCCCGTGGGCCCCCCCTCGATCTCGACCTCCGTCCATGGGTACATCTTGTAGACGTGGACGCCCGGCCCACCGGGCACGGTGTTCGAGACGGCGAGATATCGACTGTCCGGATCGAACTCGAGGTTGCCGATGGTGCCGCCCAGCGAGAACACTGTGTGCTGCTGTCCCGTCTCCAGCGACCACAGGCGGACCGTCCCTTCGGCAGCGACGGCGATCCACGCGCCATCCGGCGACACCGCCGCGCGGGTGAGCCCGGAGAAGCCCACGAGGCGGCGGGGCGGAAGGTCGTGCGGCAGGCTCCAGCGTCTGAGCTGTGCGCCGCCGACGCGCAGCTCTGCCTCGCCGAGCTCGGCGACACCGGCGTCGATGATCGGTAGCGCCATGACGGGCGCGCTGACGCCGCGCTGCACGTAGATGGCGTCGCCGCTGTCCGCCAGCGCGATCGCCGCGTTGCCAAGACAGTGGATCGACCGGATCGCGCGCGCGCCGGTCGCGAACAGCTCGTGATCGGGGAGCCCCTTGCACGCCGGGGACATGCAGCCACGGAGATCGACGAGCAACACCTCGCCGCCCGCGCCGCCGATCGCGAGATCGGTCTCGGGTTCGGAGAGCGAGATCGACGTCGCCGGCAGCAGGCTCGCGCCGAACGGAGTCCGCCGAGTGACCTGCGGCGGTGCGCCGGGGCTGACCAGCACGAGCTCGCCTCCGGTGCAGCTCGCCCACAGGTCGCGGTGGCCGAGCGCGATCGCATCGATCCGGTGGATGTCACCGCACGGCGTCTGCGCGATCGGAGCGGTCCCGGGCTCGATGATCACCACCGTGTGACGATCGTGGAGCGCGACGCGCTGCGCGAGTGGATCTCGCGCCACCCGGGTCACGCCGGCGAGCTGGCGGTGTCGCGCACGCTCGGCGCCCGTCGCGAGATCGAGCTCCGCGATCTCCCCGCTGGTGGTCCAGCCGACGATCTCGGTGTCGCCCGCCCGGAGCGCCCCCGCGAACGCGGCAGCGCGACGCCAGCGGAGGCGGCGCGCCGGGAGCTCCCACAGCTCGATGCGATCGGCGGCCACGCACAGCGCGAGGTCAGTTCCGGCGGGCACCACGTTCGTGCACCCGGCGATCTCGATGCGCGAGGCGCTCGTCGGGTGAGCTCCGGCGAGGGTCGCGGCGAGCACGCCCCGGGCGTCGGGATTGGGCCCGTGCGCGAGCGCGAAGGCCGCCAGGAGCTCCGCGCGCCCCGCGTGATCGGCCTCGAGCGCTGCGACCGCACTCGCCGACAGCGCCCACCCGAGCGAGGCCTCGGCCCGCGCGAGCTCGCGCGCCGTCTGCGCCTCGGCGGTCACGGCGCGAACGCGCTGCTGTTCTGTGCGGTAGGTGGTGAACCCGAGGACGGTGATCGTCGCGATCGCGATCGCGCCGACCACCGCGAGCGGCCAGCGCCACGCGACGAGCAAGCGGCGCGTCAGCTCTTGCATCGTGTACGCGTGGGCCGCGACGCGGCGCCCATCGCGGAACGCCTCGAGATCGAGCGCCATCGCCTCTGCGTCGGAGTAGCGGTCGTCAGGAACCAGCGCGAGCGCCTTGTGCGCGATCGCCCGCAGCTCGGCCGGAACTTCGTCGGGCCAGCGCTCCGCGGCGAGCTCCCCTCGATGCAGGGTGGCGAGCACCTCGTCCCGGGTGCCTTCGACGCGGCGCTGCCCGGTGACCAGCTCGTAGAGTACCGCGCCGAGCGCCCACACATCCGCGGCGATCGTTCCCCCCTGTCCCCGGACGGCCTCGGGGCTGAGGTAAGCGGGCGTGCCGGACTGATCTCCCGGTGCCCGCTCCGAAGCGTCGAGATCGTCGGCCAGACCCCAGTCGACGACCTGGGTCTCACCGAGCTCGCCGACCATGAGGTTCGCCGGCTTGAGATCGCGGTGCACCACGCGCCGACGGTGCGCGAAGCCGACCGCGTGGCAGGCGGCGGCGAGCGCCGGCACGAGCGCCAGTCGCGCCGCCGTGGTGGTGGCCTCACTCGCCAGCTCGGCGAGCGAGCGACCGCGGATCAACCGCATCGTGTAGAACAGCCTCCCGTCGGAGGTTCGGCCCGCGTCGTGGATCGGTACGATCCCCGGATGATCGAGACGCGCCGTGATCCGGGCTTCGCGGGCGAACCGCGCTGCCGCCTCGCGCTCGTCGACGCCGGGTCCGATCCGCTTGAGCGCCACTTCGCGATCGAGCCGCTGGTCGTGAGCGCGCAGCACGGTGCCGAGGCCCCCGGCACCGACCACGGACAGCTCGCGGTAGCGCTGGTCATCGGCGGTCTCGAACGGGTGCACGACCGATGGAGCCGGGGTGGTCGCGGTGGCCTCGCTGAGGCCAGCGATCGACGCGTGCGCGTCCGAAGTCTTGCGATCCATCCGAGCGCACGACTCTAGCAGCTGGGTTCCAGGCTACGCTCGGCATACATGCGCGCGTTCGCGGTCCTGAGCGGGCTCGGAGAGGAGCACGTCGTCGGCCATGGTGACCTGATCGGCCGGACTCCGACGGCGGCCGTGGTGATCGACGACCCGCGCGTCTCGGAGGCGCACGCGATCATCAGCCTCCGCAAGGGCGAGCTCAACGTGCTCGCGCTGCGCCGGATGGTGATCGCGAACGGGAAGCCGGTCGAGGAGGCGGTGCTCGTTCCGGGGCTCGCGCTCACGATCGTCGACGAGATCGTGCTCACTGTCGACAGGGTGGAAGCACCGCGGATGGTGCTCGCGCTGACCCTGCCGTCGGGCGAGACCCAGCTGCTGAGTCAGGTCGCCAGCATCACCACCACCCCGCCGCGCCTTCACGGCAAGCTGATCCCCGACGCCCGGGCGGTGGTGTGGTCGACCGGCGAGCGGTGGCGGGTGCGGCTCGGCGAGCAGACCATCGACGTCCACGCGGGCGACGAGGTGACGGTCGACGGCCAGCGCTTCGTGTTCACGTTGCTGCCGATCGGTCAGGCGGGCGCGGACTCCACGGATGGCGCCGAGGTCGCCGCGCCCCTCCGGCTGGTGGCGTTCTACGACAGCATCCAGCTCTACCAGCGCAACCGGAAGGTCCACACGCTCGGCGGCACCGGCGCGCGGATCATCAGCGAGCTCGTCGCCTGTGGCGGGCCGACCCGCTGGGAGGTCGTCGCACGCGAGATCTGGCCCGACGAGATCGACGTCGCTCCGCTGCGTCATCGCTGGGATGTCGCGCTCGGACGCCTGCGCGCGAGGCTGCGTAGCGCGGGCGTCCGCGATCTGATCCACTCGGACGGCAGCGGTCAGCTCGCACTCGAGCTCTACGACGGCGACGTCGTCGAGGACAAGACCTGATCTACTCGTCCGCCGGCGCAGGCGCGGCCTCGGTCGGATACTGCGCCGTGCCCGCCATCACGATCTTGCCATCGCGATTGACGAGCGCGCAGAACAGCTTGGCCCCGGAGGGCACGCTGTTGCGATAGGACGGCTCGAACAGCATGTCGATCTTGTGAAGCTTGGTCTTCGGGTTGTTCTCCTTCCACTTGAGGACGGTGTCCTGGTACTCGCTGCCCCGCTGGCTCTGGGTGTTGGCCTTCGAGCACACCGATCCCGTCGTGGACTTCCCGGTGGGGCAGTACGGCATCAACATGTACGGCGAGATGTTCGAGTCGCGTACCGTGTAGATCGATTTCGGGAACGTCACGGGCGCGTGTTTGTTCGCGAGATCGATGCACTGGACCTCGGTCTCGCCAACCTCGGGGCCGGAGTAGCGGACCACGACCGTCTGCCCGGGCTTGATGTCGGTGAACGCGCAGCGATCCACCGGCGTGATCTTCTTCCGCTCGAGCAGGGCGGTGTGCTCCTCCTTCTTCATTCCCATCTGGACCTCGTACTTGCCGACGGTCCCGATCTCGGCGCCGGCGAACTTGATCGAGGTATCGCAGGCGAGGCCCATCGGAAGGTCCGCGTGGGCCGCGGAGGTGGAGAGGAGGAGGACGAGGGAAGGGAGAACGACAGCTTTCATATCGCCTCACCCTAAACGACGCGTCGTCGCGCGCCAGGGCTCGTCATCTGCGCGTGAGAGGTGTGTGTGGTCGGTCGGTGGTGAGAGGTCTGTGAGGTGCGCGGCGCGGGCCGAGCGTCAGGATGGAGGGATGCGAACCCCTCTGATCGTTCTTCTGTCTCTCGTCGGCCTCTCGTCCTCCGCGCTCGCCAGCCCGGACTACCAGTGCAAGGGCGACCGGGTCGAGAAAGGCAGCCTCACCAAGTTCACGATCCGGCGCTCGGGAAGCGACTTCGCGATCGAGAAGAACGGCAGCACGGTGGGCAACGGCGTCAAACGCAACAGCAAGATCTTCGTCGAAGTCAGCGGCAGCACGAAGGCGACCATCGAGAACGGCAAGATCGAGAAGAACAGCTTGAGCTGGGGCACGGTGGCCGACGCACAGCGCGAGTTCGATTGTGACGGCGAGGTCGCGGCGACGCTGTGGGTGCTGTTCAAGCTCGGCATCCTGCCGTAGCGCGGATCAGCGCTCGCAGATGAACGGATACGCGAGCGTGCACGGGCGGTCATCCCATGCGCCTTCCACGGTCGAACCCTTGATCACGGCGCAGTGCTCGTTGCCCGCCTGTGCGCCGTGATTCGGTTCTCCCGGTGACCACCGCGTGTACGCGACGGGCTCGCCCGTCTTCCACGCGTAGGTGCCCGCTGTCGTCAGGTCGTCGAGCCCGATGTACGCGTCGCTCCAGCCGTAGACCGAGGGCGCGGCGTGCGCGGCGAGTTGCTGGACGACCGAGTTCTCGCGCTGGTCGGAGATCGTCGCGAGGTGCGCGCCCTTCGGCAACATCGCGCACACTTCCTGCGCCGCCTCGTACGTCTCGGCGGTGTTGAACAACATGTAGCAGTGGCCTCCGCTCTCGACGCCGTGATCGCCATAGCCGCAGCTCCCGGGCCGTTGCCGGCGCGGCTGGACGGGCGGTCGTCGGGGCGGCGGGGGAACGTTCGGGCCGACGTCCGGGTTCGACTGCTCCGTCATCTCCGGGATCCGGTCCGGACGAGCGGGCGGAGGGGTCGGTGGCGTCGGTGGCGTCGGCGTCGGTGGCGGTGGGGTCGGTGGCGTCGGCGCGCCGCTCGACGCCACCATGTATGCACCAACTCCGCCGGAGGCGAGCGCGCCGAACGCGATCAGCCCGATCGCCAGGCCTCGCCGCGACCTTCGCCGCGTCGGGCGCGGGCGATCGTTCAGGATCCGCGCGCGGACCTTGTCCTCCCAGCCGGCCGCGGGCGCTCGCTGATCGTCCATTCCGCCGATCGCCTGCTCGAGCCGGCGGTAGCGATCCGCGAGCGAGACGCAGCTCGGGCACGATCGGCCATGCTCACCGAGACCCAGGCCCTGCTGGAGGCGGATCAGCTCCTCCCGTTCGAAGCGCTCGCACTCCGGCTCCTGCGCGCGATACGGACTCACGGTGCCACCCCGTGGGCTTCGAGCCATCGGCGCATCACCGGCAGCGCTCGCGCGACGCGCGCCTGCAAGGTCGCGGGCCGCTCGTCGCAGATGGTCGACATCTCCTCGTAGCTGAGGCCTTCCTCGAACCGGAGCAGCACGGCCACGCGCGACTCGGGCGGAAGGGTCGCGAGCGACGCGGCGAGCGCGGCCCGCAACGCCTGGGCCTCGACGTGCGCCGCCCCATCGGGACCGTCATCGACGCGCTCGGTGACCGTGGCGCCGGTCTCGAACCGCGAGGCGTCGCGGCGGCGAACGCGCAGGGCATCGAGGCACCGATGGCGCGCGATGCCGTAGAGCCACGTTCGCAGGCGGGAGCGCCGCTCGAACCGCGGGAGGTCGCGATACGCCTCCACGAACACGAGCTGGTGCAGCTCGTCCGCGGCCGTGTCATCGGCCAGCACGTGTCGGCAGTGCCGGTAGATCTGGGTTCCGTAGGCCGTCATCAGGGTGGTCAGCGCCGCGTTCCAGTCGTGCCGATCGAGGGCCGCGAGCGCCTCTTCCTCGGGGTCCTTGACGTCCACGACGGCCATTAGGCGATCGAGCGGGTCCCTCTACAACACGACGTAGAACCGCTTGAAATTACGTCTGAATCTGTCGTGCCAGCCGTGGGCCCTGAGGAGTGTGTGAGATGCAACGGCCCCGGTACGGACGAACCATGGAGGAGATGAAGCAACTCTCTCTCCTCTCCCTCCCCGTGATCCTCCCGCTCCTGTTCTCGAGCGCCACCGCGCTTGCCGCCAGCACGCCGAACCTGCGCGTCACGATGACGTCGCCGAGCGTGCAGGTCGACCAGTTGGGTCACTATGTCGTCAGGGTCGCGAACATCGGCACCGCGAACGCGGGGTCAGTGCGGCTGACGGTGCAGCTGCCGCGAACGCACACCAGCCCGCAGGTCTACATCCTCGGCGTGCTGGGCGCGCGAGACGGCCGGTGCTCGCTTGCCGGTACCGCGCTGACCTGCAACCTGCAGACGGTGTCGCGCAACGGAGGCTTCACCGACGTCGCGTTCGATCTCTCGTTGCCGTACAGCACCGCGCCGCTCGCGATCACCGCATCGGCGACCACCACCACGCCGAACGAGCAGAACCCCGGGAACAACCAGGTGACGATCACCCCGATCCCCACGCCGATCGCGACACAGCTGACCGGGGGCTACACCGCGATCAACCGGCACTGCACCGGCACCGGCCTGACCTCGTTCTTCGAGTGCGAGCTGTTCCCGAGCTCGATCGCGGGCTTCTCCACCACGCTCGCGGCCGACAGCAGCCTGACGGTCACCGACGAACCGACCATCGATGGCTCGTGGTACTTCGCGTCGCCCGACCTGCTGCACGTCGACTTCGCCGACGCCGGCGGTCCGATCGGCGAGATCGACGCGCTCAGCGTGGGGAACGGCTGCTTCGAGGGCCCGATGACGTTCGCGAGTGGTGGGACGTGGACCGTGATGTACGAGATCTGCGTCGCGCCGCTGTGAGCCTCGAGGGCTAGCGGCTCGCCGTGGCGGTCAGAGCCGCGGTCAAGGCACGGGCTTCGGCCGGACGATCTGGTGGCATCCCGCGCACGTCGACAGCAGCTCGCCATAGAGCTGGGCGCGCGCGTCGGTGTCCTCGAGCTTGACCGCGCGCAGCGCGAGCTCCCGCACGTGCGCCGCCAGCGCGGTCACGTCACCGCGGTTCGTTCCTCCCGAGGCTTGCAGCGTGTCGAGATGCGCCGTCGCGAGGACGCCGGCGCCTTCGTTCCACAGCTCGTCGGAGGGTCCGACGAGGCCATCCCACAACCGCGCGGCGGCCCACTGGTGGCGCTTCATCTGCACCTGCAGCGCGGGACCGTCCTCGGGTTGGAGCTCCCACGCGAACGTCACGATCGCATTGCGTGCCTCGTGGCACTTCGAGCACGCGCGCACCAGCTTGGTGGCGAGGGTGGCAGCGGTCGGCAGATCCTTGGCGCCGGCGACCTCGAGCGCCGCACCGTGGAGCTGATCGAGGTAGGGCTCCCAGCCCTCTTGCGGAAGCTCCGGATGCGTCGCGATCCAGTTCGCGAGCTCCTTTGCCTCGTCGAGATGGCCACGCGCGATCGCCCGCTGGAGCTGGGAGATCGCGGTGAAGTGCTTCCACATGTGCTGCTTCAGGGTCTCCGGATCGGAGGCGTCGACCGGAGGGGCGACCGGAGTCGTTGCGACCGGCGCGGGTGGTTCCGGCGCGGGTTGCGGAGGCTTCTCGTCGCGGCATGCGAACAGCGACATGGCCAGGAGCAGGGAGGTGCGGGTCACGGAGCGCTCGCTTTCGGCCCCGCACCGGGGGCGTAGGTGATCTGGAACTGGAACGGCAGCACGGCCGTCGTGAAGCCGCGCCGGACCGGGAAGTGCCAGGTCTCGCTCTGCGACCGCAGACAGATGTCGAGAAGTCGGTGGGGGGCGCCGATGATGCCCGGCGCCTTGAAGGAGAATCTGTTGACCGTGCCGTCGGGGCGGATCACCAGCTCGAGACGCAGCACACCAGTCGCTGTTCGGTCGCGGCTGTTCGCCGCATAGCAGTCCTTGACGCCTGCGATGTACGGGGCGAAGTACTTCTTCAGATCCTTGGCGTTGAGCGTCTGTTGATCCGGGTCACCGCCACCCTGCTGCTGGGCCAGCGCCCGTGGTGCGGTGAACATCACGACCACGGAGAGAACCAGGAGGGGAACCGCACGCATGTGGTGGGGTGAAGCACGTGGTACGCCAATCTCGGGGACGCTGTGACGCGGTTTCCAGCGCAAGACCTGCGCGGGGCCGAACCACGACGCAGACGATGCGCAGCTACATCGGCCACATGTACGGCCGCAGCGTCACCTTCTCGTGGTGATACGAGAACCGATTGGACGAGCGATGCGGGGCATGCGCGCCGACCTCGGTCACCTTCATGAGCTCGACGTCGGGATAGTGCTTCGCGCGCACCACCAGCACGGGGCAGCCCGCCGCCCGCACGACATGTTCCGCGGTCGATCCCATGACCAGGCGCTGGACCCCGGTATACCCGTGGGTCCCGATCAAGATCAGATCTGCACCGACGTCCTCGGCGATCCCGAGGATCTCGTCGGCCGGCTTGCCGATGCGCGCGTGGACGAAGAAGTGGATCTCCTCGGGGATCGGGGTCGAGCCGAACGCGCGACGCACGTCCTCCACCATCAGGTCTCGGACCTGATCCGCGTAGCGGTGGTCCACGGGATCCGTGTGCGGGATCGCGCGGATCCCCGCGTGCGGGTCGATCGCGGTGATGAAGTGGAGAACGTGGGAGGGGGCGCGCGACACGAGCGCGACGGCGCGCGCGAGCACGGCGGCTCCGATCGGGGAGAAGTCGTATGCGACGACGACCTGAGATGTTGCGATCATGGTCCGCCTCGCAGCAATGGGCGTGCCTGCCAGCCGGGCGCGCTCGCGCCGCGGTTCGTGCATCCTTTGCGTTCGCCCGCCGAAGCCCGCAAGACATGCGCGCGGCGCAAAGGGTTCGTGCGACAACCAACCGCGTCGATCAACGGTTGGCGGGCGTAGAGTGATCGTGTGCAGGGGCTTCGAAAGGTCGGGCAGTGGAGCGCAACGGTGGTTCGCGCCGCCGAGATCTGGATCGTCGCGCTGCTCTGCGTGCTCGTCTACACGACGGGCTCGCTGCGCAGGCTCGTGATCTTCGATCGTCAGCGGCGTCTCGAGCACCGCGCGGCGCAGCGCGGCCGGTTGCTGCGCTGGTCGTTCGCGCGCCTCGGCGCGACGTTCGTCAAGATCGGTCAGGTGATGAGCGCTCGCGCCGATCTGATCTCGCCGGGCGTGATCGCGGAGCTGCGCTGGCTCCAGGATCGCGTGCCGCCGTTCGCGTTCACCGAGGTCCGGGCGATCATCCAGCGCGAGCTCGGCGCTTCGATCGACCAGCGGTTCCGCGAATTCGATGCCGTGCCGATCGCCGCCGGAAGCGTCGCGCAGGTGCACCACGCGGTGCTCGAGACGGGTGAGGAGGTCGCGGTCAAGGTGCTGCGTCCCGGCGTGGTCGAGAGGATCCGACGCGATGGTCGCCTCCTGCTGTGGGCGGCGCACATCGCGCATGCCGTCTCGGTCCGCGCGCGCGATGCGGATGTCGTCGGTCACGCACGGAGCCTGATCGCGGGGATCCTCGCGCAGACCGATCTCCGTCACGAGCACGCGAACTACGAGCAGTTCAGGGCCAACTTCGCGGGCTTCGCCGGCCTGCGGTTTCCCCGGGTTCACGCGGAGCTCTCGTCCCGCGAGATCCTGACGATGGAGTTCATTCACGGCAGTCGCCTCGAGGAGGTCTCACTCGCACAGCTCCCGCGCGCCGCGAAGGTGATCCGCGCGGCGTTCTTCGCCATGTGCTTCGATCACGGCTTCCTGCACGCGGATCTCCACCCCGGCAACGTGTTGATCGAAGCCGATGGCGGCGTGGTGATGATCGACGTCGGGCTCGTCAAGCGGCTGCCCGCGGGTCTCCTCGAGCAGGTCTGCGATCTCACCCGGTGCATGGCCGTGGGGAGCACGCAGGAACTGGTGGATCACCTCCGGCGCTACCACCGCTACCTCGCGGGAACCGACTGGGATGCCGTGGCCGCCGATGCGACCGCACTGCTCGCCACGCTCCGGTCGCACGCGATCATCCAGCTCGAGCTGGGCGTCGTCGTCGGCCGGCTGTTCGCGCTCGCCCGCAAGCACGGGATCCGGCCGATGCCGGAGATGACGCTCGTGCTGCTCGGCATGCTCACCAACGAGGGCATGGCGAAGCGCCTCGATCCCACGGCGGACACGCTCGCGGCGCTGGGGACATATCTGATGATGCGCCACAGCCGCGAGCTCGCGACGAGCCCGCGGGGAAGGTTCGCGCGTGGATCGCGGACCTTCCTGCGACCGCTGCTCGACACCGTGCCTCCGGATCGGATCTCACGCGCCCGGCTGGTGATCGCGCGCCCACCACGGCCGGCGCCGATCGCCTCGCGACTTCACGACCCGAGCCTGCGCCTGTCCAGAACGCCATCTCGCAGCTGGCGTACTCCGGGTCCCCGGCGACGTTGACCAGGTGTCGTCATCCAGATCGAGTGTCGTGTCGCAGGCATGGGCGATGCAGGCCGGTGTAGAAAGCACTCGCGTTCATCCGGTTCGACATCTCGTCGTGCGTTGGCCCGATTCTGTGATCATCCGCTGACAACAAAGGACCGCGTGCACCTCAAAGATTGGGCGAACCGCCGAGCACACCACGACGGCAACGCCGTCGAGACGCTGCGCGAGGGCAAGGATGACGAGACGACATCGCGTCGCACCGGGCTCCCGATCGCCTCGGTCGAGGGCGTACGGACATTCTACGGTCTCCTCGACGGCCACCACCGACGAACGTGTACCGGCACGGCGTGTAGCTACGCCCGCGGGTGGCGATCTCCGGAGCACGCCGAGGTCCGCTGCGTGGGGCGGTGCTACGAGGCGCCCTGCGAGCTGTCACCCGGCGATCATCCGATCCCGGCGATGTCGCTCGCGGCCGAGCCGGTCGTGTTGCGCGGCGTGCTCGGGCCAGCGCGCGC
>JAYVLW010000583.1:0-15740 GCA_043759315.1 Myxococcales bacterium | reverse complement strand
CCTTCGAGCGAGACCTTCATGATCGGCTCGAGGATCTTCGGCTTCGCGCGCGGGAAGAACTCGCGGAACGCACCGCGGGCGGCTTCCTGGAACGCGTTGTCGCTCGAGTCGACCGCGTGGGCCGCGCCGTCCGTCAGGGCGATGCGGAGACCGACGACCGGCACGCCGAGGCGCGGGCTCTTGAAGATCATCGACTTGAAGCCCTTCTCGCACGAGGGGATGAACTCGCGCGGAATCGACCCGCCCTTGATCTCGTCCTCGAACTCGAAGTCGCCGTCGAACGGCTCGGCGTAACCGACCACCTTGCCGTACTGACCGGAGCCGCCGGTCTGCTTCTTGTGCACGTAGTTGAAGTCGACCTTCGCGCCGATGGTCTCGCGATACGCGACCTGCGGCGGCGAGGTGATGACCTCGGCCTTGTACTCGCGCTTCATGCGCTCGATGTAGACGTCGAGGTGGAGCTCGCCCATGCCGGCGATGATCGTCTCGTTCGACTCGGGATCGACGTAGCACTGGAAGGTGGGATCTTCCTTGGTGAACCGGTTGAGCGCCTTGCTCATCTGGATCTCGGCGCCGGAGTCCTTCGGCTTGATCGCGACCGAGATGACCGGCTTGGCGACGAACATCGACGTCATCGCGTAGTTCACCTTGCCGTCGGTGAACGTATCGCCGGAGTTACAGTCGACGCCGAACAGGGCGCAGATGTCGCCGGCGCTCGCCTCGGTGATGTCTTCCTTGTCGTCCGAGTGCATGCGCACGAGGCGGCCGACCTTGACCTTCTTGCCGTTGCGCGAGTTGACGATGAACTCGTCCTTGCGGACCATGCCCGAGTACAAGCGGATGTACGTGAGCTGGCCGTAGCGACCATCCTCGAGCTTGAACGCGAGCATGACGAGCGGCTTGTCCGGATCGCACGGGAGGACGAGCGGGGTCTCTTCCTTGTCGAGATCGAGCGCGATGTTCTCGACCTCGCGCGGCTCGGGCAGGAACGAGCACACGCCGTCGAGCAACAGCTGGACGGCCTTGTTGCCGAGCGCCGAGCCGCACATGACCGGCGTACACTTGAGCGCGATCGTCGAGTCGCGCAGGCACTTGCGGAGGAGCTCGGGCGTGACCTTGTCCTCGAGCAGCGCCTCGGTGAGCTCGTCGTTGACCATGGAGAGCTGGTCGAGCATCTCCTCGCGCATCTTGTCGCACAGCTCTTTGAGGGTGCCGGCGTGGCCGTGCGACGCGAGCGGATGCAGGCCTTCCGGGATCGGGCCGCGCTCGATCTGCTCGCCGTTGTCGCCGTGGAACGTGTACGCGACCATCTCGATCAGGTCGACCACGCCCTCGAGCTTGTCCTCGAGGCCGATCGGACACTGGATCATGACCGGGTGAAGCTTCAGCTTGTCGCGGAGCTGCTCTTTGACGCGGAACGGGTTCGCGCCGGTGCGGTCGAGCTTGTTGACGAACGCGATGCGGGGGACCTTGTACCGGCGCATCTGACGGTCGACCGTGTACGACTGCGACTGCACGCCGGCGACGCCGCACAGCACCATGATGGCGCCGTCGAGGACGCGCAGCGAGCGCTCGACCTCGACCGTGAAGTCGACGTGTCCCGGGGTGTCGATGATGTTGATGTGATGCTGGACCTTGTGGGGCGAGCCCGGGACCGGCATGACGGCCTTGGCCTTCGCGTCGGGCGGCCACTGGCAGAACGTCGCGGCGGACTGGATGGTGATGCCGCGCTCGCGCTCGAGCTCCATCGAGTCCATCTTGGCGCCAACACCGTCCTTGCCCTTCACCTCGTGAATCGCGTGGATGCGCGCGGTGTAATAGAGGATGCGCTCGGTCAGCGTGGTCTTGCCGCTATCGATGTGCGCGGAGATGCCGATATTGCGGACTTTGGACAGGTCGGTAAACACGTGGACGTTCTCCAGGGGTGGTGCGCGCTACAGTAAATTCGCGGGATTGCTACCTTGTCCACGCGACCAATGCAAGCGCGGACTGGGAACGAGTGTCCCCACTCCGGTGTCACAGCATTTCAAGAGTTTGGGAGGACCAGCTTGCTACCCTTGAGCGTCCCCGTGGAGTGCCTAGACGATAACGCCGCCAGTGAGTTCGTTTCGGGGTCGCTCGCCAGGACCGCCCTGACCAAGGTCGAGGGCCACCTCGCCGGGTGCCGGGACTGCCGGGCGCTGGTCGCTGCCCTCGCGCAGGACGCCGCGCTCGACTCCAACGTCGCGACCGTCAAGCACGAGAAGGTCTCGGCATCCCAGGTGACCGAGATGCCGAAGCGCACGCTCGCGATCGGCGATCGGGTCGGTCGCTACCTCGTGTTGCAGACGCTCGGCACGGGCGGCATGGGCGTGGTGTTCTCCGCCTACGATCCGCAGCTCGATCGGAAGATCGCGCTGAAGCTCCTGCGCTCCGGGCTGCAGCTCGCGACCAAGGACGCGCAGAAGCGCCTGCGCCGCGAGGCCCAGGCGATCGCCCAGCTCTCGCACCCCAACGTCGTCGGCGTCTACGACGTCGGCACCACCGACGATGGCGACCTGTACATCGCGATGGAGTTCGTCGAAGGCGACACGCTGACCCAGTGGCTCAAGGCCTATCCGCGGACGTGGCGCGAGATCCTCGAGGTGTTCCAGCAGGCGGCGAAGGGCCTCGCCGCCGCCCACGGGGTCGGCCTCCTGCACCGCGACTTCAAGCCCGACAACGTGCTCGTCGGCGGCGATGGTCGCGTCCGGGTCACCGACTTCGGCCTGGCGCGCTCGCTGATCGCGATCGACGAGGAATCCGCACGCGGCGCCACGCCGCAGATGCCGACCGCCCTCAACGCGGCGCTGACGGCGACCGGCACCGTGCTCGGCACGCCGCGCTACATGCCGCCCGAGCAGCTCTCCGGTCCCGATATCGACGCGCGCGCCGATCAGTTCAGCTTCTGCGTCGCGCTCTACGAGGCGCTCTACGGCGGGCATCCTCTCCCCGGCAAGACCAGCGTCGCGATGTTCGAGACCGGCGCGGTCGCCACGCCGCCGCCGGACACCACGAAGGTCCCCGCCTTCATCGGTCGCGCGGTGATGCGGGGTCTCCAGAAGGATCGCGCGAAGCGGTTCCCCATGATGTCCCAGCTGATGACCGAGCTGATCCCGCCGATTCCGAAGCTCACGCCGCGCGTCGCGGTGGCGGCGGGCACGGCGTTTCTCTTGCTCGGCGCTGCCGCCGCCGCGATGGTCTACATCAACAAGGATCCACCGCCCCTGAAGGCGCCCGAGCCCGCGCCCGGAGTCACCGAGGAGCTGGTGAAGACGATCAATCAGCTAAAGGACGAGATCAAGAAGCGCGACGTGCTGATCAATCAACTGCGGAATCCGCCGGCGGACGTCGTCAAGCTTCGGCAGGAGCTCGAGGAGAAGGACGAGCAGATCAAGCAGCTGGTCACGAAGATCACCCTGCTCAGCGCGCCGCAGGCAACACCCGTGCGTCCGGTGGCGAAGCAGCCGCCATCGCAGTCGCTGCGCGTGACCAACGCGATCACCGACGCGGAGCGCGATCTCGACGGGTGCTTCGACGAGTGGAGCGAGCGCCGCGACGAGCAGGGCAACCAGCACACCGAGGCCAACCTCATGGTGCGGCTGACCGTGGGGCCCGATGGCGTCGCGCACTCGTCGGTCGCGACCGGCGAGCCGTCACCCTCGCTGCGCTGGTGCGTCGAGCAGGCGATCGGCCGTGTGACCTATCCCACCGGCACCGAGCAGCTCGAGCTCGAGGTCGGCGTCGGCTGGTCCGGCGGGATGATGAACCTGTCGCCGCGCGTCACCGCCCGGCGAAAAGTGGCGGGCACCACCATCGACCTGCATTGATCTTCATTCGGCGACGCGGAGGCGATTTCTGTTCTATCCTGTACGTCCGATGCATCGCTGGCAGCACGTGGCGTTGGCGGTGCTCCTGGCCTCATCCACCGTCACGGCCGAGCCCACCCGGCGCGTGACCGTCGACGTCCCGGCGGCGGCGACGAGCCACGCGGCGCCGGCCCACGTGATCGTCCTCGACCGCTGTCGCGGTGGCTGCCAGCTCCCGAAGAGCACCACGAACAACGCGCAGGGCCTGCAGTCGACGATCCCGCAGGGTGCAGGACCGTTCACCATCGGCGAGTTCGCGAACGCCGCCGGCGCGACCGGGGCGGCTGCCGACGTGGAGTGGGCGCAGGTCCTCACCTGCGTTCAGGACGTCTACTCCGACTTCGATATCCTGGTGACGGACGTCAGGCCCGCCAGCGGCACGTACCACCTCGCGGTCGTCGCCGGCATCCCGGCGCAGGCCGGCCTCGGCAACGACATCCTCGGCATCGCGCCGCTCGCCGGAGACTGCAGCCCGCAGGACAACGTGATCTCGTTCTCGTTCGCGAACGCGCACCCCGCGGCCGATCGCGTGTCGAACCTGTGCTGGACGGTCTCGCAGGAGTCCGCGCACGCGTTCGGGCTCGACCACGAGTTCGCGTTCAAGGATGGATCGAGCACGTGCTCCGATCCGATGACGTACCGGATGGACTGCGGTGGCCAGCGGTTCTTCCGCAACAAGAAGGCGCAGTGCGGCGAGTTCGCCGCGCGCGCGTGCAAGTGCGGTTCGAGCCAGAACTCGTACGCGCAGCTGCTCGAGATCTTCGGGCCGGGCACCACGCGCGTCGCCCCACCGACGTCGAAGGTCGGCTTCCCGCTACCGGGCACGCTGGCCTTCACCGTGGTGCAGGCGATGGCGGGGTCGCAGCGCGGCGTCGACAAGGTCGAAGTGCGGCTCAACAACAACCTGTGGGTGACATCGAAGGGATTGCCGTTCGGGCAGAAGGGTCAGATGAACCCGGGGAACTACACGATCACGATGCCGTCGACGGTGCCGCAGTCGATCCTCGACATCGTCGTCCGCGCCTACGACGATGTCGGCGCGTTCACGGACTCGCCCACGGTGACCGTGACCAACGGCACCGCGTGCACGAGTGCTGCCGGCTGTGCGCAGTACCAGAAGTGCGAACAGGGCCGATGCTTCTGGGACCCACCGACCGGGGAGACCGGAGACCGCTGCGAGTACGCGCAGTTCTGCACGAGCAACAACTGCGTCGAGACCTCGGATGGCAAGTACTGCACCGAGTCCTGCGAGCTCGAGACCGGCGCCCCCGCGTGCCCGAACGACCTGACCTGCGTGGAGGCATCGCCCGGGAACGGCCTGTGCCTGCCGACCGGGGATGGGGGCTGCTGCAGCACCGGCAGGGATCGCCAGGGCCCGGCGCCGTTTGCGTGCCTCGCGCTCGTCGTCGCCGCATGCATCCTCCGACGTCGCGCACGGTTTGCAGTTGTCAGCGGCGACAGCCGGAACCGTGACGAATCCTGCTGACGACCCCGCGGGTGTGTAGTAATCCCCGGGGATGACTCGTCGTTTCGTGATGCGTGGTGCGCTGTTTGTCCTTGCCTTCCTGCCGACGGTGGCAACCGCGAGCCCCGCGGACCGCATCCCGCTGGGGCAGGGCGAGCGCCTGCTGCTGCCGACGCCGCCCGGCGCGGACATGACCCCCGTCGAGCACGCGGGCACGGTGTCGCCGATCATCTATCTCGAGCGCTGTCGCGGCGGCTGCACGATCCACGGCGCCGGGATCGATGACGCGAAGTCGTACACCTCGTCGATCGCGGCCAATGGCGACAACGCGGTGGGCGAGTACGAGAACGCCGCGGGCCAGACCGGTGCCGCCGCGGACGCCGAGTGGAACGCCGTCGTCCAGTGCGTGAAGGAGGTCTACTCGCCCTATGCGGCGCAGGTGACCGACGTCAAGCCGACGGGCGCGACCGGCTATCACATGAACGTTGTCGCTGGCCTCCCGAGCGACGTCGGCGTCGGCAACGGTATCCTCGGCGTGTCCCCAGGTGTCGGCTGCAACCCGGTCGATAACCGGATCACGTACACGTTCGCGAACGCGCACGGCGGCACCGGCCAGGGCCGGATCTGGAACATGTGCTGGACGATCGCGCAGGAGACCGCGCACACGTACAGCCTCGATCACGCGTTCGTGTTCGGGGATGGCACCAGCGCCTGCAACGATCCCATGACCTATCGCACGGACTGCGGCGGCCAGAAGTTCTTCCGCAACGCGCAGGCGACCTGCGGCGAGAACGTCGCGCGCCCGTGCAAGTGCGGCGCGAACCAGAACGCGCACCTCACGCTGCTCACCACCTTCGGTCCGGGCGTGTCGACCGTGCCGCCGCCGACGGTCAGCGTGACGTCGCCTGCGGCGAACGCGAAGATCACGAACGGTTCGGCCGTCGTGGCGACCGCGTTCTCGAAGCGCGGCATCAAGACGATGGAGCTCTGGCTCAACGGCTACAAGTGGGCGCAGGTGCCGGGCGCGAAGTTCGGCAACCAGGGCCAGCCCGAGAGCATGTACTCGCTCGCGCTACCCCAGGACGTTCCCGACGGCATCATCGACATCGTCGTCAAGGCGAAGGACGACATCGAAGGCTCCACCAGCGCGCCGACGGTGACCGTGACCAAGGGCGCGCCGTGCACGTCGGAGACGAGCTGCGCCAACGGCCAGCGCTGCGACGCGGGTCGCTGCCTGTGGGATCCGCCGGTCGGCGAGATCGGCGACAAGTGCACGTTCGCGCAGTACTGCGTCTCGGGCATCTGCCAGGGCACGGCCGAGGACACGATCTGCACCACGACCTGCATCCCGGGCGTCGCGGATAGCTGCGAGAACCCTGACGTGTTCGAGTGCCTCGAGCAGTCGCCCGGTCGCGGCGTGTGCTGGCCGAAGGACTCCGACTCGGGCAACTGCCTCGGCTGCGCCTCCGCGGGAGACGGGGCCGCGCCGTTCGTGTTCGGGCTGTTCGGTGTGGCGCTCATCCTCCGCCGCCGCCGCCGCTCCGTGTAAGATCGGGAGGCATGCGAAGCCTCCCCGCGATCGTTACCGCTCTCGTGCTCGCGTCCTCCTCGCTCGTCGCCGCCGATACCGGGCCGGCGACCGGCGTCGCGCAGCTCATGGTCCTCGAGCCCGGAGACGCCAGCTACAAGCTGTTCCACGGCGCGGTGTGGCTCGACGCCGACAAGGCATCGACGAACTACCGGTGGGGCGGCCTGCAGTGCAAGGGTCGCGAGCTGTCCGACACGAGCATCCAGCTGCTGTTCGCGGCGTTCCGGTCCGAGTACCAGGTCGCCGTGGAGTTCGTGGTCAGCGAGTACAAGGGCAAGCAGTATCGCTGCCTTACCGGTTTCACGATCACGAAGAGCTGATCGCTGTCGATCCGGTGCGCCGCCGTTCGACCCACGGGCGAGAGTCGGCAAACCCAAGGAGACGACGATGCAATACCTGTGTTTGATCTACGACGCCGAGGCCGCGATGAAGTCGATGTCCGAGGCCGAGGGAAAGAAGTTCAACGGCGACTACATGGCGTTCACGAAGGACATCATCGCGTCGGGGCACTTCAAGGCCGGCGAGGCGCTGCAGCCGATCGCCACCGCGACCACGGTGCGCGTGCGCAACGGCAAGACCACGACGACCGATGGTCCGTTCGCGGAGACGCGCGAGCAGCTCGGCGGGTTCTACCTGATCGAAGCGAAGGATCTCGACGAGGCGACCGCGATCGCCGCGCGGATCCCGAGCGCCGCCACCGGATCGATCGAGGTTCGCCCGATCCGCAAAACCGGCATGTAAACCGCGTACGCTTGGCGCGATGCCGAGTCCGCGCGAGGCGATCGAGGCCGTGTTCCGCGCCGAGCGTGCGCGCGTGCTCGCGACCACGATCCGGGTGACCAACGGCGACTTCGAGCTCGCCGAGGAGGCGGTCCAGGATGCGTTCACGGCGGCGCTCGAGAGCTGGGAAGCCGGGATCCCGGCCGAGCCGCGCGGCTGGCTGGTACTCGCTGCACGGAACAAGGCGATCGATACGATCCGGCGGCGCATCAAGCTGCGCGAGATCGTCGCCGCCGAGGATCCGAGCGAGCGCGCCGTGACCAGCGATCTCGTCGCCGTGCCCGACGATCGGCTTCGGCTGATGTTCACGTGCTGCCACCCAACGCTCGCGCCCGAGGCGCAGATCGCGCTGACCCTCCGCACGCTCGGCGGGCTGACCACCGAGGAGATCGCGCGCGCGTTCCTCGCGTCGCCGGCGACGATGGCGCAGCGGCTCGTGCGCGCGAAGACCAAGATCCGCGACGCGAAGATCCCGTACGAGGTGCCAGAGGCGTCCCAGCTCGCCGAGCGCACCGACGCCGTGATGGCGGTGATCTACCTCGTGTTCAACGAGGGCTACGCGGCGACCGCCGGCGACGAGTGGGTGCGCCGCGAGCTATGCCAGGAGGCGATCCGGCTCGGCCGGCTGCTCGTCGAGCTGACCGCGGACCTCGCGCCGAGCCCCACGGATGTGGGGCGCGCAGCAATCCCGCCGGGTTTGCGGAGCTCGATCGCAAGCTCGATCGCCGAGGCGCGCGGCCTGCTCGCGCTGATGCTGCTCCACGACTCGCGCCGGGAGGCGCGCACCGACCCCGCGGGCGATCTCGTGCTGCTCGAGGACCAGGATCGCACGCGGTGGGACCGCGCGCAGATCGACGAGGCGCTCGTCCTCGTCCCTGCCGCGTTGCGGGGTGGAGCAGGGCGCTACGCGCTGCAGGCCGCGATCGCCGCGCTCCACGCGTCGGCGCCGCGCGCGGCCGACACGGACTGGCCGCAGATCGCAGGCCTGTTCGCGGAGCTCGAGCGCCAGCACCCGACCGCCGTGGTCGCGCTCAACCACGCCGTCGCGATCGCGATGGCGCGTGGTCCGGCCGAGGGCCTCCCTCGCATCGATGCGCTCGAGAGCGAGCTCGCCGAGTACCACCTGTGGCACGCGGCCCGCGCGGATCTCCTGCGCCGGCTCGGCAGAACGCGCGAGGCAGCCGCGGCGTACCGCGCCGCGCTCGCGCACGTGGGCTCGGAGCCGGAGCGCCGGTTCCTCGAGCGCAGGCTCGCCGAGCTCGGGAGTTAGCCGCCATGCGCCGGCGGTACCGTCATGTGCCGGCACTGCCGCCATGCGTCGGCACTGCCGCCATGGGGTTGCACCCGGGCACGACCATGCGGTTCGCTTCCGGGCACTTCCCTGTGTGTCTGGCCGCCAAGCCGCCAAGATCGCCAAGGGGTCTGAGGGTCCTGTCGCGACCGATCGTGAAGGACTCGGATGTTCTGCCATCGGTGCTCGGAGCGCTCGCGCGCGCTTTCGCGCGCTCGCCTCGAACACGCATGCTCGCGCGCTACTTCGCGGCCGAGCCGCTGCCGGCTGCCGCGCGCTACTTCGCGGCCGAGCCGCTGCCGGCTGGCGGTTGCTGCGCGCTACTTCGCGGCCGAGCCACTCCCGGCGGGCTCGCTCGGAGCGGCGGGCGCCGCGGCGCCGGGCTTGATCCGCTCGGGCGTGATCGTGTCGCGCGCGGTGATCGCGCACTTGCGCGTGACCTCGTTGTCCGTCTGGCTCGCGCCGCCCTTCACCGCGAGGATGCACTTCGTATCGACGTCGAAGAACCGGTAGACGTAGACGTCGAACGCGCCGACCATCACCGTCTGCCGGCACGCGTAGCTGCCCATCGAGTCGTCGTCGGCTTCCTTGCGCGTCGCGCACTTCTTGCGGAACCGATCCGGGTCCTCGATCGTCCAGCAGAACGCGCTGATGTTGCAGATCTCGTCGCCCGGGATGACGCCGAGCCGACCGTCCTTCTTGAGCTTCGCCTGCTGCTCGGCGTCCGTCAGCTTCTTGCCGCCGCGGACGAGCGAGCAGCTCGCCGCCGCCTCGGGCTCGTTCTTGCCGACGTCGCGGATCAGCATGGGCTCGACCTCGCCCATCGCCTCCTGGTACTTCGGGAGGTCGAGCAGCTGCTCGCACGGGATGTGCGCCTCGCCGGGCACCGGCGGCGCCATCTTCTTCGCGGGCTCGCCTCTCGCCTCCTTCGCCTTCTGCTCGGCCTCGGCGGCTTTCTTCGCCTCCTCGGCTCCGGCGTTCTCGCCCTTTGAGCAGGCGGCGAGCAGGGTTAGGGCACTCACGACGAGTGAAATTGCGGCGCGCATGATCGGGACGAAACCTAACACGGCCGTGGCCGATAGGCCCGGGATGCGCAAGCACCACACCAAGAACAAGGGCGACCTCGGGATCCTCTACGCGCAGCTCGACCTGGCCCGGAAGGGCTACGGCGTGCTGACACCGTTGACCGAGCACGAAGCGTTCGACCTCGTCGCCTACAAGGACGGGCGGTTCTATCGGGTCCAGGTGAAGTACCGCGCAGCTGTTCGCGGCGCGATTTCGATCCCGTTCACCACGTCGTGGGCGGACCGCCATGGGACTCACACGGTGCGGATCGACAAGAGCACCATCGATGTCTATTGCGTCTACTGCCCGGACACCGACGCTTGCTACTACGTAGACCCGAGCGCCCACGCGCGCACGGTGCTCCTCCGGATCTCCAGGCCACGCAACGCTCAGAAGCGCGGCATCCACTGGGCACGGGATTTTCGCGACATGCCCGCCACGGTGCGAGGAGTTCCGGCAGGTTCTCACGGAGGACTTGAGGAACCGGCCGACGTACGGCAGAGTGCTCGTCCCGACGGCGACCCCGTCACGCGCCCATAGCTCAGCCGGATCAGAGCACGAAATTTCTAATTTTGGGGCCGCAGGTTCGAGTCCTGCTGGGCGCGCTCCAGGTGGCACGGCGACTGCTCGTGCAGTCGTCGTGACCACCGAGATCATCCCCGCGCACCCGTCGGGCGGCCTCGTCGGTGAGCGCGAGCGCTCGGTGGACAAGCCGCGCACGGGCTGGCTGCCGATCCGGTTCCTCAAGGCCCTGGGCAGCGCGGTCTACCAGGACAACATCGACGACGCGGGCGCGATGATGGCGTACTACGCGGTGCTGGCGCTGTTCCCGATGCTGGTGTTCATCGTGACGCTGGCGCTGCTCGTGATCGATCCGACCACGATCCACCAGGGCGTCCTGATGGCGACCAGCGCGATGCCGGAGTCGATCCGCGCGCTGATCTCGCAGCAGGTCACGAACCTGATCGACAACGCGGGCGCCGGGTTCGCGATCGGCACCGCACTGTTCGCGCTGTGGGGCGCCTCGCGCGGCGCCTCGGCGCTCGGCGGCGCCCTCAACCGCATGCTCGGCAAGGAGGAGACGCGCGGCTTCTTCAAGCGGCAGTTGCTCTCGATCGTGGTGACGTTCGCGGTCGCACTGCTGGTCATCGTCGCGCTCGGCCTCCTCGTCGTGGGGCCGACGCTCGGACACTACGTCGCGGACCGGTTCGGGCTCGGCGACGCGTTCGATACGGCGTGGAACATCGGCCGCTGGGTCGGCGCCGGCCTGCTCGTGATGTTCGTGTGGGCCGTGATGTACAAGTGGTTGCCGAACACCGATGCGCCGCTCCGCGTGTTCACGCCGGGCGCGATCGTGGGCGTCCTGCTGTGGCTCGGCACCTCCGCGCTGTTCGGGTTCTACCTCAGCAGCTGGGGCAGCTACGACGCCACCTACGGCGCCCTCGGCGGGGCCATCGCGTTCCTGACCTGGCTGTGGCTGTCGAACATCTCGCTGCTGTTCGGCGCGGAGGTCAACGACGTCCTCGCGGACTTCCGTAAGCACCGCAGTGCCGCTGCGGCCCGGCTCGCCGATGAGACGGAACATCCCGCCACGTAGGCCGGATCTCGGAGACTGGCCTTGGTGGTAACGGCGCTGTCGACAACTCGCGCGCCCCAATGGATGATGATTCATGCTTCGAAGTGCGGTGGCACCAATTCTCTTGGGCGTGTTTCTCTTGGGCGTGCTCGTGCTCTTGGCGACAGCTGGATGTACGAGACCGAACCCGCGCTCCTGCGCGGACGGAATTTGCAACGACCAGGCTTTCCCGTTCTGTGACGATGGTGCACTTGCGGGTGAGCCAAACGCATGTATCGCCGTCGACTGCTTGCCTGGGGACGTTCCCGCATGTCGCGGCGATCAGGCACTGCTCTGCAACGACACCGGCAACAACTACGACCTCGTGCAATGTTCGAGAGGATGCGACGTCACGTCGGGCGGTTGTAAGGGTTGCTCGACTTCGGCTGAGTGCCGGAATCCAAATCCGGTTTGTGACGCGGCCGGGTACATGTGCCGGCACTGCGAACAGCACGCGGAATGTTCGAGCGAGCTCTGCTCCACGAGCGACGGTCTTTGCGTCGACACGTCATCCATCGTGTACGCGTCACCTCTGGGGGCGGACTCGGGACCATGTTCGATCACGGAGCGCTGCTCGTTGTCGCGCGCGTTGAACCTCGCAGCCGCCAATGCGACTCGCAACACGGTGCTCATGGTTCCCGGCCTCTATGTCGGTACGTTCAGTATTGGCGCAGGGACGGTTCGCATGGTGGGACCCGGCGCGAAGATCCAAGCGCCTGTAGGTTCTGCCGCTACGGGCACAATCACGGTTCACGATGGGGCCTCGCTGTTCGTCGTCGGCGTCGAGATCGACCTGCGGAACGGTCCGTTCAGGTGCCTAGGAATGTCGGCATTGTCCGCCGTCAGACTTGAGGACGTGGGAGTGACTGCGATCCAGGCAACATACGGAGGTAGCCAGTTCACCATCGACAAGTGTGCGGCGACGTTCCGGAGCGTTGACTTGACGCTCAACGGCATCGTCGTGTCCAACGACGGAGGGCTTGACGCCGATCGGATGCAACTCCGTCCGTCGGTTGACCATGCCAGCGTTTCTGCTATCGGCAGTCGGATGACGCTCCGTATCGTGAACTCAGTACTCTACGACGGGCAGGTGCTGGTCTCCGAGCAGGATCAGGCACCGAGCATCAGCAACGTCTACCTGGCGTTCAGCACGATCTATTCGACGTTTGCGATCGCGATGAACTGCAACAACTCAAGCGCAGGGAACTGGATGGCCCGCGTTGAGAACAACGTGTTTGCGGGTGCCACCTCGAATGCGCTTGTAGGCACGACTTGCATCGCGAATCACAACGTCCTGTTTCCTCAGTCCGATATCGTTCCAGGAAGCAATATCGTTCAAGATCCAAGGTTCGTCGATGCAACCATGCATGACCTTCGCTTGCGGAGCGACAGTCCGGCAATCGATGTGGCGGTTCCATCGCCCCAGCTTTCAACCGATCACGATGTGAATGGCAGGGCGCGCCCCCAGGGAGGCGCCCCGGATATTGGCGCTTATGAGTTCTAGCGAGCGACTCTTGCGATAGCTACGAAATCGATGTGGGCCAGGCCACAGAGTGTTCTGAGAGTGCGTGACGAGATCGACGCGACAGTGCTTCCCGTCGAAGCCGCCTCGCCGACCTCGATTGGTGTGTCTATACTGCGCGCTCCTTCGACTAACTGAGGAGAAGCATGCAGAACAAGCTGTTGGCCTGGCTCGTACCGGGCCTCCTGATCGGCGCGGCCGGTTGCCCCGACATCACGGTGGACTCTGGTGAGGGCGTGGAAGGACCCGTCGTGCAGTTCGATCCCGCGCACAAGATCCTTCCGTTCCCCAGCAATCTGACGCTCGATCCTGCGACCGGGAAGGTGAACCTCCCGGAGCAGTGCAACGAGAGCGCGACCACGGCCGGAATCCGCACGAAGATCCTGAACACGCTGGATGGGTTCGGCACGTTCGAGCTGCCGATGCAGGCGACGTTCTCCGAGACGTTCGACGAGGCGAGCCTGGCGGGCAAGGTCGTGCTGTACAAGGTCGCGTCAGGCACCACGCCGGTCGATCCGGCGATGGCCACCGCGATCCCGGTCAAGCTGATCAAAGGCACGACGATCCGGTACGGCAACCAGGTCGACATCAAGGCCTGCACCGATCCGCAGATGATCAACTCGGTGACGATGGTGCCGCTGGTGCCGCTCGACCAGAAGTCGACGTATGTCGCCGCGATCCTGAGGGGCGTGAAGACCGCGGGCGGGGCCGAGTTCGGCAGCTCGTTCACGTGGTCGTTGCTGCTGCAGGACGAGAACCCGGTGACGCTCGATGCGCAGGGCAACGTGGTGTCCGATCGCACCCCGCTGGAGCCATCGGATCCCGTGCAGCTCGCCCAGCTCCAGGGCATCGACCTCCTCTACAAGTTCCACACCCCCGTGCTCGCGTTCCTCAAGGCCAAGCAGCACGCGAAGACCGACGTCCTCGTCGCCTGGGAGTTCAACACCCAGACGGTCACCGACCCGCTCGACCCGACCGTCACGGGCAGCCTCGCTTCGAAGGTGAGCACGACGCCGCTGTTCGGCACGGCCTCGATCCTTCCGGGCATCTCGGCGGAGACCTTCCTCCGCTCGCGTTTGCCAGCCGGTTCGTGCACCGTCGATGGCGGCTCGCTCCCGTGCAACGCGGTCGGCGACATCGTCGGCGGCCTGCTCAACTCGAACAACTACCAGGTCCAGCTCCCGGCGAAGGTGACGACCACGACGACGAACCCGAACGAAGGCGGCCCGATTCCAGGCCCGTTCACCGCTCCGGTCGCTGCCACCCAGCAGGGCACCAACGCGATCGCCGTGCTCGGCATGATCCCGTGCGTGGGCGGAGCTGGCTGTGCCGCGGCTGTTCCGGTGAACGGCTGGCCGGTCATCGTCTACGGCCACGGCCTCGGCAGCTCGAAGACCACGCTGGTCGCCATCGGCTCGCAGCTCGCCGGGCTCGGCTACGCGTCAGTCGCGATCGACTTCGTCGCGCACGATAGCCGCGCGGTCCGCGTCACGACCGACGCGGCGCTCGGCTGCAACACGCGGCTCGACCCCGGCCCCCAGCCCCCGACCTGCCCGACCCCGGACCTCTCCGATCCGGACTGCCTCCGGCTCCCGGTGCCGACGACGCAGCCGCAGTGCTTCTCCCCGTTCCTGTCGTCGGATCTGGCCGCCACGCGCGACAACATCCGCCAGAGCGTCCTCGATCTCCACGGCCTGGTCAGCGCGCTCAAGGCGTGCGGCTCGGCCGGTTGCGGCCCGCTCAAGGTCGACGTCACGAACATCTCGTACGTCGGGATCTCGCTCGGCGGCATCATGGGGTCGACCGCGGTCGCCACGAAGGGCGACTTCCGCTCGGCCGTGCTCAACGTCCCCGGCGTTGGCTGGGCCGACATCCTCGAGAACTCGCAGACCAACGCGATCAAGTGCCCGCTCGTCGACGCTCTCATCGACGCGAAGATCCTCACCGGCGAGAAGTGGAACGCCACGGTCACGCCGAACACCGGTCTGTGCACCACCGACGCGTGGAAGACGCAGCCAGGCTATGGCTCGTTCGCCGCGATCGGCCGCTGGGTGCTCGACCCCGCCGACGGTGCGAACTTCGCCAGCAAGCTCGCGACCCGCAAGATCCTGATCCAGCAGGTCGTCGGCGACCAGGTCGTCCCGAACATCGCGACCGACAACGAGGCCAAGCTCGTGGGTCTCTATGCGATGGCACTGATGGCGGATCCGGCGCTTCCACCAGTGGGGCCTTCGGCTGCGATCACGACGATGGGAACCAGCAACAAGTTCGTGAGGTACCCGACGCTGCCACCGAATGCGGGCAATGGCTTCCCGGGCAACAGCTTCCTTCACCCGTCGCTGCTACGTCCGTCGGGTCGCTGCTCTGTTACCGCCGCGACCATCTGCGGTGTTAGTAGTGACTGCCCCACTAGCGAAACCTGTCAGACGTCGAATGACGGCCGCCTCGGCACCGCGCGGCTCCAGACCGACGCGTTCACCTTCCTGCTCCAGAACAAGGCGAACTGATCCATGCGCAACCTCAAGAC
>JAYVLW010000582.1:0-3080 GCA_043759315.1 Myxococcales bacterium | reverse complement strand
GAACAACTTCCTCGCCGGCCGCCGCTTCGCCGATTGGCAGGACCTCAACGCGGAGGCACGTCTGTGGTGCGACCGCGTCAATGCGAAGCACCGTCGCAGCCTGCACGCGAGTCCCCGCGAGCTCTTCGCCGCCGAGCGCGTCCACCTGAAACAACTGCCCGGCTACGTCCCGGAGGTCTATGCGCTCCATCAGCGGATCGTCGACACCGAGGGCTACGTCAACGTGCATCGCAACCGCTACTCGGTCCCGTGGCAGCTGATCGGACGCATGATGGAGGTGCGCGAGGCGAAGGACCGGATCGACGTCTTCGAGGGACCGCGCCGTGTGGCCACGCATGCGAAGGTGCTCGACCCCACCGACGCCCGCGTGACGCTGCCGGAACACCGGCCACCTCGAACCGAAGGGGTCCTCGCGCGGCAGCGGAGCGAGGGAGAGCAGCGGCTCGTCCAGCGCGTCCCGGAGGCAGGCGCCTTCATCGCGCTCCTGCGCAAGCAGGGACGAGCCAGCGTGCGCAACCTGCGGTGGCTACTTCGCATGGTCGACGAGTATCCGCGCGAGCCTCTGATCACCGCGCTCGGCGAGGCCTGTCGCTACGGGATGATCGACCTCGCCCGTCTCGAACGCATGGTGCTGCGCGGCATCGCCTGCGACTTCTTCGTGCTGCCGCGCGGCGCGAAAACCGACCCGGAGGAGGACGACCAATGACCGATGAGATTGCCCAGTTGCTCAGGTGCCTGCGACTCCACAGGATGGCGGAGATCGCCGACGACGAGCTTCGCGCTGCCGAGAAGGACGACAGGAGCTACCAGGACTTCCTGGTGAGGCTGCTCCGCGCCGAGTGGCACTGCAAACAGGAGACGTCGCTCGGCTGGCGCATCAAGCGCGCGAAGCTGCCGGAGGACTGGACGCTCGAGTCCTTTCCTTTCAAGCGACAGCCGGGCGTATCGGCGAAGCAGATCCGCGGCTTTGCCGAGCTCGGCTTCCTCGCCAAGAACGAGAACATCGTCTTCATCGGTCCCACCGGGGTCGGCAAGACGGGACTCGCCTCCAGCATCCTGCGCAAGGCGCTCCAGAACGGCCATACGGGCATCTTCATCCGGGCTCAGGATCTCTTCGACGACATGTACGCGTCGCTCGCCGATCGGTCGTCGCGCAAGCTGATCAACCGCCTGGCCAGCGTCGCGATCCTGGTCATTGACTCATGTTGAGCACCTCGTCATGTGAAGAGCCGGAGCCGGGGCCGTAGTTTCCCCGGGTTCCTCCGCGCACAACTCCACATATCCAGGAGGGGTCAGAGGGCCTCAAGCCACTGGAGGATGGTCGCATCCGTGCGCCACGCTGCGAGGGCGGGATCGACGTCGCCGACAGGGCGCGCCTTGGCGACGGCGGCCCGCTTCGTCTCGAGATTGACCGCCGCATAGCGATTCGTTGTCTCGACGCTGGCGTGGCCGAGCCAGTGGCTGATCGTGACGAGGTCGACGCCGGCCTGAAGAAGGTGGACCGCCGTCGTGTGCCGCAACACGTGTGGGTGAACGCGCTTGGCGCGCAGCGTCGTTGGCATCGCGGCGCCGTGTGCGTACTTGAGCAAGATGTAGCGGACGCCGAAGCGAGTCAGAGGCTCGCCGCGGTGATTGCGGAACAACGGTTGGGTCGCTGTCGGATCGATGTTGTGCTCGGCGAGCAGGGCGCGGAGAGTCTCTGCGGTTTGAGGCCAGAGCGGGCAGACCCGCTCCTTGCGGCCCTTGCCGCGAAGGCGGACTTGCAGCGGCCGCGCGAGCTGGAGGTCGCACGGTCGCAGATCGAGGATCTCCTGGACGCGCGCCCCCGTGTTGAAGAGAGCGAGGACGAGGGCGTGATCGCGTCGCCCGTCGCGGGTCGTGCTGTCGGGGGCATCGAGGAGCGCGCGCATCTCGTCGGCTTCGAGATATTCGACGATGCGCGTTTCCGCGCGCTTGAAAGGGACGGCGAGGATCCGCTGGCAGAGGGCGAGGTGCTCGGGGTGATTGGTGGCGACGTAGCGCGCAAACGCGTGGATGGCGGCGAGGCGGGCGTTGCGCGTCGATGCACTATTGCGTCGCTCGGCCTCCAGGTGGTCCAGAAACGCGAGGACCTCGTCTGGCGCGAGGTCTTGGATGTCGAGCCTGACAACGGCGCGCTTCCGCCGCTCGGCAAGAAAGCGGAGGAGGAGGAGGAACGCGTCGCGGTAGCTGCACACGGTGTGCGGGCTCATGCCGCGGACCCTGGGCAAGTAGTCGGCGAAGAATCCCCGTAGTGCGCGCGCCAACGCGTTGGGACGCGCGGCGCTCACGGGTCACCTGGTGCGCTGGGAGGGCCAGCGAGCACGTCCTGGCAGTGTCGGGCAAACCTAGCGCTTGCGGCTTCGGCGATGGGCTCGAGGAATGGGAGGTAGTACGCGGTCGATGCGATGGAGACGTGGCCCATGGCGGCTGAGAGGATGGGGAGCTTGGCTTGGACATCGACTCCCGCTCGATACCAACGCAGAAGCGCGTGTACGGCGTACGTGTGGCGCAGATCGTGAACGCGGGGGAGCCGGCCGCGTGCCGTGCGAATGTCGGCGCAACGGAAGAGGCCGGTCAGACCGATGCCGAGGCTCGCTCCCCAGTAGGCACGCGACCCTCCAACGTTGCTCACGAGAAGCGGCGAGTCGGCGTCGTGCGGCAGGCGACGGCGGGCCCGGAGAAAGCGATCCATTTCGTCGGCGCCGTCCTTGGAGAGGGCGACCAGGCGCGACTTGTGAAACTTCGAGGCGCGCACGAGCACCGTGTGCGCCTCGAAGTCGTAGTCCGAGAGAACGAGGCGGGCGAGCTCTCCGCGTCGCAGCCCCGCGGTATAGAGCAGCACGATGGCCACGCGGTACACTTCGGCGCGTAGCGGTGAGGTCGAGGCGGGCCGGAGGTCCGTCGCGATACGCAGGAGCGCAACGATTTGTTGCTCGGTGAAGATGTGAGGCCGCAGGGGGGCGTGCGGAGGCGGGAATCCGCTCGAGTCGGGGATAAAGGAGCTCGGGGCGCGGCGGCGGAGGTAGAGACACAGATTGCGGACGATGCGCATCCAGTTG
>JAYVLW010000581.1:0-6609 GCA_043759315.1 Myxococcales bacterium | reverse complement strand
CGACCTCGCGAACCAGGTCCGACGGAGGGGGAGGGACCCCGACCCGTACGGCCTCGACGGTGCGCGCGATCACCGCTGGGTCACGAAGGATTCGCCGGTGGCCGAGGCCATCGGTGACCTCGAGGGTCGCCTGGGCCCATCCGGAGGCGAGCGCCTGGCCGTGCGCGAGCGGGACCTCGCGGTCGTCGCGATCGTGAATGACGAGGAGCGCGGCATCGCGCTGGCCGATCAGGCGATCGATGCGGAGGCCTTCGAGATCGACGCCCGTGTGGACCGCGAGGTTGTACTCGAGTCCACCGCGGTCCGTGTCGTCGAGGGCAACCAGCCGGGCGAATCGCTTCACCGAGTCCTGGATCAAGGTGTTTGGCGAGATCATCACGTTGCGCGGGGCATCGACGCCGCCGCGCGCGTGGGCGAGCAACGTGGCCGCGGCGCCGAACGAATGCGCGACGATCGCGTGGAGCGGACCGACAGCGGCCGCGACATCGATGATCGCGTCGGCATGGTCGGTGAGGTAGAGGCGCGTGCCCGGCGAAGCGCCGTGAGCCGGCGCATCGAACGCGACGACCGAGAGACCGGCCGCTACGAGGGGCTCGACGAGCGCACCGAGCTGCGAGCCGCGGCCCTCCCAGCCGTGGACGAGGAGCACGGTCGGCCCCACGCCCCAGCGCCAAGCGGTGATCTGGGTGTGTTCGCCGTTCCAGCGCGGTGAGCGCAGGAGGACATCGACAGAGAACTGCCTGCCACTCGCGAGGATCGCCCGCTCGCGCTCCGGCCGGGCATGGCGCTTCGGTGTCGTGAACAGTCGTTCGGCAAGGCTGGCCCCGAGCTCGTCGGAGAGGAGGTAGGCGGTCTGCAACGCAACCCGAGCAACGCGGATGGCTGCAGGCGAACGAACGGTCGTGCTATTTCTGGACGCCGACGAGGGGTGAAGCACAGGGATCCTCCGGGGTGACTGGGGTCAGCGAGCGCGGTGGGCGGGTGAGAGAGCGGTGGCGAGCAGGCGCTCGAATGCCTGCCGGGACCGGTCGAGTGCTTCGGGCTCGCGCAGGAAGCGGAAGAAGGTGTGCGAGGCGAGCATGATGCCGTACTCCTCGAACGCGAACTGCGCGGCATCGAGGTCGGCGCGGAAGTGGCCCTCGCGGACCGCGATCTGCGCGGCCTTCGTGAGCTCGTCGATCCAGTCGTTGCAGGCCTGGACGAGTGCATCGCGTGGAGCCCCGGGACGGTCGTCGAGCTCGGCGCTGGCGCTGACGAAGAAACACCCTCCAGGGCGAAGGCCCCAGGTCAGCCAGCGATCGAACAGCGCGCGGATACGCGGAATGCCGCGCGGTTCCCGCAGCGCCGGGACCATGACGTCCTGAACGAACTGACGGCTCGCTTCTCCGACCACCGCGACCTCGAGCGCCTCCTTCGATCCAAAGTGCGCGAACAGGCCGCTCTTGGACAGGCCGGTGGCCTCGGCAAGGCGCCCGATCGAGAGGCCGGACACACCGATCACCGTGGAGAGCTCGAACGCTCTCGCGAGAATCGCGTGCCGGGTGTCTTCGCCTTTCGCCACGTCATCAGAATAGTACGGTCGTGCGGTTTGTCAACACGACATCCGAAGATCCATGATCTCGCACAGCTGCGCGGACCTGATAGAAGGAGTCGGTGGCGCGCGAACGTCTCGACAAGCTGCTCGTCGACCGCGGTCTCGCTGCGAGCCGAGAGCGCGCGGCCGCGCTGGTGATGAGCGGCAACGTGCTCGTCAATGGTCAGCCGGCCGGCAAGCCGGGCAACCAGATCGACGTGCTCTCCGAGATCGCGCTACGCGCCGAGGACCACCCGTACGTCTCGCGCGGCGCGCTCAAGCTCGTCCAGGGTCTCGACACCTTCGCGATCGATCCGACGGGGATGGTCACGCTCGACATCGGCGCCTCCACCGGCGGCTTCACCGACGTCCTCCTGCGTCGGGGGGCCACGCGCGTGTACGCGATCGACGTCGGCTACGGTCAGCTCGCGTGGTCGCTCCGGCAGGATCCGCGGGTGGTCGTGATCGAGCGGGAGAACGTCCGCAACCTGGACCCGGCGCTCGTGCCCGAGGCCGCGGACCTCGCGGTGATCGACGTGTCGTTCATCTCGCTCACGCTGGTGTTGCCGCGCGTGGCCGAGCTGATGCGCGCCCCGGCCGGCAAGCCGCTGATCGTCCTCGTCAAGCCGCAGTTCGAGGTCGGCCGCGAGCAGGTCGCCCGCGGCGGCGTGGTGCGCGACGAGGCCGTCCGGCGCAGCGCCGTCGACAAGGTCCGCACCTGGGCCACCGCGAACGGCTTCACGGCCCACGAGGACATCGAGTCGCCGATCACCGGCCCCGCGGGCAACGTCGAGTATCTGCTGCTGCTGCGAACGGCGTAGTCACCGATCGTCACGGGCTATTTCGTCAGGTCGTCGAGGTTCGGCAGATCGCCGATGTTCGGCTGGAGCACGATCTCGATGCGGCGGTTCTGCGCGCGGTGGTCGTCGGAGTCGTTCGCGATCACCGGGTCGAACTCGGCGAACCCGGCGGCCGAGAGCACCTTGCCCGTCATGCCCTTGGTGACGAGGAACCGCACGACCTCGACCGCACGCGCTGTGGACAGCTCCCAGTTCGAGGGGAACTGGGCGGTCTTGATCGGCAGGTCATCGGTGTGGCCGGCGACGAGGAAGTCGCGATCCGCGACGGTGGCGAGCACCTGCGCGACCTTCTCCAGCGCGGCCTTGCCCTCCTTCTTCACGGAGGTCTTGCCGGAGTCGAACAGGATGTCGTTCGGCAGCGCGATGATCATGCGGCCCTTGCGGATGATCACCTTGAGCTGCCCGGAGTCGATCATCGCGCGCAGCTTCGAGAGGAGGCTCTTGAACGTGGCGAGCCGCGCATCGGCGGCGGCCTTCTGCTTGCGGAGCTCCTCGAGCCGCGCGGCGGCCTCGGCCTTGTCCTTGGTCAGGGTCTCGACGTTCTGACCGAGCTGCTCGAGTCGCGCCTTCATCGTGCCGCTCATCGCGGTCGCCTCGTCGACCTCCTTCTGCAGGCCATCGCGCTTCGCGGTCAGCTCGGCGATCTGCTTGTTCAGCTCGGCGATCTTGTCGCCAAGCTCCTTCTCCTTGGCGGCGAGGACGGCAGCGTCATCCGCCTTCTGCTTCGCCATCGCGGACCGATGCGTGCTGCTTCGCATGCACCCGGATCCCGAACCGACGACGAGAGAGACAGCCAGGACAGCGGCGCGAAGCTTCATGGGGCGGTTGTACAGCGTTCGGATCTGCGTTGACAGGCGCGGACCCCGGCTGTATGAATTACGGAATGAACGTTCGTTCCGTAAGTAAGTCGGCCGCGAAGCGCCGGCGCGGCCGGCCGCTCATCGACGACAAGCGCCGCATCATTCTCGACGCTGCCCTCGCCGCCTTCGCCGTGCGCGGCTACCACGGGACTGCCGTGCCGGAGGTCGCCGACGCCGCCGGGGTGGGGACCGGCACCCTGTATCGCTACTTCGCGAACAAGGAGGCTCTCGTCAACGAGGTCTATCGCGACGCGAAGCAGCGCCTGCGCACCGCGCTGCTCGGGGGCGTGTCCGAGGCGGACCTCCTCCGGATCGACGCCGCGGAGGCGTCGTTCTCCGCGCTGTGGCGCCGCCTCGGCGCGTTCGCGAAGGCCGAGCCCGATGCATTCCGCTTCCTCGAGATGCAGGACCATGTCGAGTACCTCGACACCGCGAGCCGCGAGGTCGAGCTCGGCGTGCTCGCGCCGCTCTGGCTGGCCGGCAAGCGGTTACGCGAGCGCTCCGATGGCGCCTCCGTCGACGTCCTCATCGCCCTGCTGTGGGGCGCGTTCGTCGGCCTGATCAAGGCGCAGCGCCTCGGCTACCTCAAGGTCGACGACAAGCAGCTCGAGCAGGCCGGCGCCGCATGCTGGCGAATGATCGCCCCGGATGCGCCCCGAGCGCGCGCGAAACCCCGGAGGCCCTGACCTGGCTCGCCACTCATCCGAACACCTTCGAACACCCTCTTCCACGACGAAAGGTTCCTCCCATGCTCTCGACGCAGACCACCGCCGCCACCACTTCTTCATCCGCCACTCGATCCTCGCTGCACACGCTCGATACGCTCGCGGCTCGATCGAACAGCGAGCTCGATGCGCTGTATCGCGCCGCGACGGTCTCCACCTCGATGCACGCCGCGGATGGCTCGCTGATCGGTCGGATGCTCGCGGTGAAGAACCTGCCGGCCGCGATCGGCGCGCCGCTGCGCCGGTTCGCCGCGTCGCGCTCGTTCATCTGGGAAGGCAAGACGTTCCAGGCCGCGAGCGACACCCGCGGCGTGGGCCACAACCGCGTCAACATCCCGAGGGCGCTCGGCCGCCAGAACCTGTTCCCGTTCGAGACGCTGTTCGGAGCGTCGGCGATCGATGGCAAGCCGACGTTGATCCTCGACTACGACCTCGACGTGAACCCGAGCTACATCCGTCACATCCACGACGAGATCCGCGAGGTCTCGCCGGGACTGTTCCTCGGGCCCGCGATGTGGAAAGGCGCACGCGCCAAGTCGCTCGTGCTGTGGTTCGGGCTCGACTCGAGGCTGTCGTGAACCTCCGGCACATCCTGATCACCGGGGCCGCGGGCGCGATCGGCTCGGCGATCGCCCGGGAGCTGCGGACGTTGTATCCGACGGCACGGCTAGCGCTCGTCGATCGGGACGCCGCGGCGATGCAGCTGCTCGCGGCGGGGCTCGGCAACTGCAGCACCCACGGCATCGACCTGCGCGCGATCGATGCGCTCCCCGCGTTCGTCGACGAGATCGCGGCGCACGCGCCCCTCGACGGCCTCGTCAACTGCGCGGGCGTCATGCGCGTGCAGGGCCTGCCGTCGTGGGAGTGGGCCGATGCCGCGTCGCTTCTCGCCGTGGATCTGCTCGCGCCGCTACGGCTGCAAGACCTGGTGGTGCGCGGCATGGTCGAGCGCGGTGAGGGGTTGATCCTCAACATCGCGAGCATGGCCGGCAAGGTGCCGCTCAAGGGCTGCGCGTACTACGGCGCGTCGAAGGCGGGGCTCGCCATGGCGTCCGAGATCGCGCGCGCCGAGCTCGGCGTTCATGGCGTTCGCGTGATCACCGTCTACCCGGGCCCGGTGCACTCGCCGCTCGAGCAGGGCGCCCGCGATGGCTACGGCGGCGGTGGGCTGTTCGCGAAGCTCGCGCCAACCGGCGATGCCGCGGAGCTCGCGCGCCGGATCACCGTGGCGATCGCCAAGGACGAGCCGCGCGTGATCTATCCGCGGCTCTACGCGATGGGCTGGTCGGCGACGAACCTGTCGAGCTGGATCGCGCTGTCGTATGGTCCCCCGCCGGTCGCGTGATCGGCGTAGTGCGGCTCACACAGGTGACGTGTCGTGCGCACGAATGTGGGCGATAGCGTGGGTCGAACGTGAGGGATCTGCGACGGAAATCGGCCAGTCTACCTGCCACGGCAGGCGGCTTCGCCACCGCCACGCCGGTCCAACCTACCGGGATGATGCGGCGCACGCCTGGCACCGATGCTGCTCGTGCGACGACGCATGAAAGCTAGCTTCGCGATCGGTGCGGTGATGGCGTCTCTCCTGGTCGGCTGCACGGACAATGCGATCGAGGACGGCGAGAACGACGAGTTCATGACGGACGACCAGAAGGCCGATGGCTTCGGGGTCGAGGACTGGAGTCCGGATGGAGCGGCGGTCCTCCGACTCGTGACGAGCGCGAGTGCCGCGAAGCTCGAAGACGATGTGGGGCTGTCCGCGCGCGTCGCGAAGGCGATCGTCGCGCAGCGCGCCACGCTGACCGGCAACAAGTACACGGACCTCGCGGAGCTCGACGCCGCGAAGTACGTCGGCGCCACGGTGTTCAAGCAGCTCCTGAAGTACGCGGCCGACGAGCATCTGTTCAAGACCGCGCTGCGCATCCCGCTGGTGGTCGAGGGCCCGAACCGCGTCTCGATCACCACGTACAACGACGAGGCGCGCACGGCCGGCGTGAGCGGCTTCGCGAAGTACACGTTCGTCGACGCGACCACCGACTACACCGCGAAGATGGCGACCTACGACCAGCGCCTCCAGGTGATCGCGACGAAGCTGCACATCGAGATCGGCGAGATCGAAGCGTATGCGAGCTCGGTGAACGACTACGCGGTCGGCTCGCTGAAGCCTTGCTTCATCGGCGATCCGCTCGAGGTCGCCGACGTCGCGAGCTCGCAGGGCGACAACCTGATGGGCGACATGTACAGCCTGTGGGGCTGGAAGTACAAGGCGAAGAAGTGGATCTACGAGGACCAGACCGAGGCCGACATGAACTTCGGGAGCGACTGGACCGGGTTCTCGAAGACCGGCAAGTCCGTGCTGCTGATGGCGACGAACACCGACTCGGGGGACTCGCCGGTCGCCGACATCATCCCGCCGTGTCGCTGAGCTACAGCGGCTTCATCATCAGAAAGAACCGACGATCAGCGGCGACGCCAGCGACCTTGTCATAGAACGGCCGCGGTCCGATCCACGCGACCTCGCACTGGGCGTGCGCCTCGGCGACGTCGACGAGGCACGCGACGAGCAGCACCTCCCCGAGGCCCTGCCCGCG
>JAYVLW010000580.1:0-15031 GCA_043759315.1 Myxococcales bacterium | reverse complement strand
GTGTGGCGGGAGAAACCAGAGGCCCGGGTCCCCACCGTGTAGAGCGCGATGATTCCGGAGGTCGCGATCGCGGTGAGCAGGACCGCCACCATGACCTCGATCATGGTGAACCCGAGCTGAGACCGGCGTGTGCGTGTGCGCTGCTTCATAGCGTGCGGAGCCACAGGAGACGCGTGATCTTCGCGATGCTGACCGATCCAGGCGATGCGCCGGTCGTGCTGGCGGCAACGACAGCCGCGCCACCGCCCGATCCGGTGCCGCCGATCGCACCGTTGTCAGTCAGCTGCTGCGCCTTGTCCTTCGTCACCACGTAGACCGTGGTCCCGTCGGAGGCGACGGAACCGGCACCGCCACGAACCACCGACGTGCTCTGGACTGCGCCATCGGTGAGTCTGAGCCGGTAGACACGACCGGTGTTGACCGCCGCGGCACCGAAGCCCGTCGCGGAGCTATCGTTGATGTCGATCGAGTCGGTCGTGATGAAGACCTCGCCGCCGATGATGACCGGCTGTGCGAACGCCTTGTCACCGTTCTGCAGTGTGAACTCCCACGGGATGTGGGGCGGATGCACGGCGGACGAGCCGGCCGCGGGGACGACTCCCTCCCCGACCGGCGCGTCGGCCACAGGGACGCTCAGCGAGACGGCCACGGCGGTCTGGCTCGCTGCGCTCCACAGGCCCCCCGCGGTCGACAGGTCCGCGTAGCCACCGGGCACGCCGATCGCGAACAGCTTCGTGCCATCGCTATAGATGGCGGGCGACGTCCCGACCGGATGCTGATCGGCGGAGAACCGGAACAACGGTGTCCCCGGATTGCCGCCGCCTTCCTTGCTGATGCCCGTCGCGGCGTCGAGCTGCCACATCTCGCCATAGAGCGTACCGAACACGACATCGCTGTATGCGCCCGTGCTCGGCTTGTCGATCCCCACCGTGCCGCCGGGGATCCCCGTCGCGGGTGGTGCACCACCCGCGCGACCGATCGACCCGATCGGGTAGGCGACGGTGTGCGACCACTTCACCGACGCATCCTCCATGTCGATCGCGGTGACCACGTTGCCGACGCCACCGGTGCCACCGTTGTTGGTCTGGATGAACGCGAAGTTCTTGAACACGCCGCCGACGCGAACCGGCCCAGCGTTGACGACCAGCCCCTGTCCTGGCTCGAACGAAGCGCGCGATCCGGCGTTGGCGAGCGCGAATTCCCAGACGATCTTCGGGTCGAACGGGTTCGTGATGTCGAGCGCAGTGACCGAAGGCATCATCCCCGTCGTGGCCGGATCGCCGTAGCCGGTCTGGAACATGAGGATCGTCCGGAAGCTGCGCGTGCCGCTGCCGGTGAAGTCGCCGTAGAGATCCATCACGCGCGGCGAGCCGTCGATCCGCGCGAGGTTCTTCCGGATGTTGGGGAGCTGGAGCCGCGGGATGAAGCCCCACAGCTCGCGACCGAGTGAACCCGTGGGGCAGCCCGTACCCGCGAGCTCGCTGCCGCACACCGCGTGGAGCATGCCGTCCATCGCGCCGAAGTAGATGATCTTCGGGCGGGTGACACCCGCGACGTTGCTGCTCGGGACCACCGCCACGGTGGACCGATCCACTCCGCCGAGCTTGGGAATGAAGGTGCCGGCGGGAAACTCGATCCCGGCGATGATCCGCTGGATCAGCGTCGGCAGCTTCGCGACGGTGATCGTGCCGCCGTTGATGTTGAACGCGGCGAGCAGGGTCGCGTTCGCTGCCTGCGCCGAATCGAGTACCACGCGAGCTGGTCGCAGGCCTGCCGCCGTGTGGGTGAAGATCGTCCGGCAGTTGCCGGAGCCGGCGCCGAACGCATCGGCGCCGCATCCGGCGTAGCTGTTCGTCGTTGCCGGGAGCGCCGTCGCCGCGTCGAAGATCGTGGTCAAGCTGCTGAGGTCCTGCTGCGTCGTGGTCACGCTCGCCGCGGTGACGGCGCGCATGTGGCCCAGGACGTCGGGGAACCGGAAGGCGTCGACCGTCGAGTCGTCGTTGGTGAACAGCGTCGTGTTGGGTGGGGTCTGCTTCTCGAACGAACCCTGGACCAGCGCCGTGGTGGGTGAGCCCCCATACGAGATCGTCGACGTGATGGGGCTCGAGCGGGTGACCTCGACCATCGTCTGGACGATCGGTGGGGCACCGAGAAGGAGCAGGGTCTGAAGGATGACCTTGGTGCCCGACACGACACCGCTGACGTCGTGCCCACCCATGTAGAGGATGTTCCCCTTGGCGGGGTCACCGTCCTTGCTGGTGCGGCTGACGTAGTCCGTGGCGATCATGCCCGCACCGCGCGCCACTGCCGCCGAGGCCAGCTTCGACGTGTCGAGGCTGTTGACGCCGGAGATCAGGGGCAGCGCGTACGGCTTGTAGATCGAGGTGGTGACCGTGTTGGGAATGTAGTTCGCAACGGACCCACCACGCGGGTCCCACACGAAGTCGCCGGGCTGGGCGAACGGATCACCGGGGGCTCCGAAGTAGGTACACTTGGCGCCGTTGACCAGCCCCGGATCGGTGCAATTGCCTACCTTCCCGGGACCCGCGAGGTTCTTCTTGAAGCCGATCGGTGTCAGACCCGTGCATACGCCCGCAGCGCCCTTGCACGTCTGGAATTGACCGAGCGTGTAGCCTTGCGCGTTTGCGCCCTCGAAGGCCTCGATCGAGTGGCACTCGGCCATCAGGCCGGTCTGACCATCGAGGAAGGTGGCGATGTTGGTGATCATCGTCTGCTCGACCGCCGACGGTGGCGAGGCCGCGCCGGCCGTCGACTCCCAGTGCGGGGTCCAGACCATCGCGTAGTTGCTGTCGAGTCGCCCGGCGGTGAAGTCGCCGAAGTCGAAGGTGTCGTAGATCTGGCCGCGGACGCCGCCCGCCGGGCACTTCGCGGCATCGAACTGGTTTACGCCGCCGGGCGGACAGCCGCCTGCACCGACGAACTGGAGGCCGGCAAGCTTCAGGTACTTCTGGAGGATGCCGTCAGACACCGACTGCGTCGCGCCGGCGCCCGCCCGGGTGACATCTCCACCGGAGAACGAATTGGCCAGCGGACCGGGATCGACGTTCGGCGCGAGGGCGGTGTCGATCGTGATCGTCTTCGCGGTCACCGAGGTGATCCTCCAGGTGCCGTTGTACCCGGGACACGGCGGCAGCGGCGCGAGTCCACAATCCACGTTCGCGACGACCACGTCTTGCCCCGCGAGCAAGCCGTGGTTGGCGTTGGTGGTCAGCGTGATGACCGTGCCGACCTTCTTGGCGCCCGAGCCCACGACCACGCTGCCGTTGCCGGAGTTCGCGAGACCTCCGACCGCGTTGTAGGTGAACTTGTCCGCGGCCGGAACCCCGGTCACCGTGACGATGCCGTTGTAGCCCGCAACGCCAACGCCCTGGACCATGACCTTGGCCCCGATCAGCAGGCCATGGTTGCTCTTCGTCTGGATGGTGACCACACCGAGCGCCGTATCCTTCGCGCCGGGCTTGCTCGGCTTCTCGATGTTCCTCGTGGGGTAGTCGAGGTCTGTCGTGGATACGCCAATCCCCGCCGTGGCCAGCAGCGCGACGCGGGGTGGCGCCGCGGTGAAGAACCGGGCCGCGGGGGCAAAGAAGATCCCCTTCGCGCGGTGGATGTTCACGTAGCCGCCGACGCTCGTGCCGTAGGCGCATGTCGCCAGGCTGCGAAACGGCGAGAAGTCGACGATGTGACCCGGCAAGGCGCCCGCCGCGTTGTCCCAGACCGTGGTGGTGCCCGCGAGGATCGACAGGAACGTTGCAGCGTCCGTGCTGTCGATGATCAACGGACCACCGAGATAGCGGATCTTGTTGTGGCCCGAGAGATTGTCGATCGTCTCCGGGGCGTAGGCCGGGATCACCGAGTTCGAGCTGATGTTGTCGAACGTCTTGACGTTCGTGTCGTTGACCAGCGCCGGGAGGTTGTTGTTGACCAGCTTCACCGGCGTCGCGGAGTTGTTGTAGACCTCGAAGTCGCAGCCATCGAGCCAGCGCGGATCGGCGGCCGGCGCCGGCGACACGCTCAGGTTCGTGGGGGCGCACCGGTTGGGCGACGCCTTGGTGTCCCGGTAGGAGTAGTAGATCTCGATCGGACCGTTGGGAAACAGCAGCGGGCGCGCGGCGATGTAGGCATTCGCGCGCAACACGTCATAGACCAGGCCGTAGATGGCGACGGCGCCACAGTCGGTCTGGAACGCGGCGCCCGGCGGGATGATCAAAGATCCCGCATTGAATTGCTTGTCGGCGGCCGCAGGCCCGGCGAGCGCACCGATCACGCACAAGATGGAGATGGGTCTACGCAGAGAACTCCGCATGGTCATGCCTCTCATGGTGTTCACCAAGCCTCCCGCGAGTACACGCCGCCCGTGACTGGATAGACGATGACGCGCCATTCGTGCACGCCATCACCGACATAGATGGTCGACGACGTCGACTGGCTGTCCGGACGGATGAACAGGTCGTAGTTGAGGCCCGGGGTGTCGGTCACGGCGTTGCCCGGGCTCGCGTTCGCAGCATTGTCGATCTGAAACACTTTGACGCCGACGGGCAGCGTCGTGGTCTGGAGGACCGCATAGGTCGTAGCGACCGGAGGCACCAGCCCGGTGTTCGACGCGACCATGACCCAGACGTGCGTCTGATCGAACGTCACCTTGTGGACCCGCCGGGTCGACTGAGCGCGCAGCTTCGCGAAGTTCAGGGTCGAGACGAGCTGCTCGGAGACGTTCCTCGCGCTGGCGCCGACCGGTCGGCTCGACGCCGAGATCATGAGGCCGCTGAGGATCGCGATGATCGCGACGACCACCATCATCTCGATCAACGTGAAGCCGCGCTGTCGCTGCCGCGTCGCCATCAATATCCCTCGTCGAGCTTCTGGATCTGCGAGTCCATGCTGCTCGTGAAGTAGGTCGAGTCCCTCGCGGAGTTGCCATCCATGTCGCAGGTCGCGAGGATGTAGTACCAGTCGAAGGCTGGCGACGTGAAGTTGAAGCCACCCGGGTTGTTCGTGCCCGCCGTGGTGCCCACGGTGATCTCGTAGCTGCAGCGAACGGTCGACTCCGGCGGATTGATCCGCAGCGTGGCCCAGTCCGCCGCGCACGTGGAGGCCGCGACGCCGGTCGAGCTCGGGGACGCCGGGCACGTCGGCGCGGTCAGATAGGCCCCGTTGTCGACCTTGTACTGCTCCTCGCGGATGCTGATCTCCGCGAACATCGGATGGATCTCGCTCGCGCTCTTCGTCTTGCGGCTCTCCTTGAAGAACTGCGGAACGACGACCAGCGCGAGGATCGCGATCACGGCGACGGTGATCATCATCTCGATCAGCGTGAAGCCGAGCTGGCCGCGCACACGTACACGCCCGATGAGACCCTGATCCATCACGGACCAGGCTATCACGTGCTCGGTTACCGCTGCATATTCGATCCGTTGGCGATCGGATGCTTTCGCCGACGACGACCATGTCGGATACTTGCCCCTACGATGAGGCTGATCGCACATTCATTCGTCGCCCTGCTGTGCGCCTGTGGCTCGAAGGACGACGCGACGCCTCCGCCAACAAAGTTGCCACCGGTCGAGGTCCGAGCATCGAAGGATCTGGGGGTGGAACGGCTCCCGCAGCCCGCCGTCGACCTCCCGAAGCAGCAAGCGTTCCGTGTCCTCGCTCCCGGCACGGGGAAGCTCGCGACCCTGCGTTACTCCGTCGGCCCGGACGAGGCGACGACGCGGATCGAGATGGTCTTGACGTCCCGTCGCATGACCGGCGGCGCCTGGAGCGAGACGACCACGCTGCCGCCGATCCGCACCGCGCTGGCCGTGGCGTCGACGGGATCCGGCCAGCTCCGCGCGCGGCCGCTCGCTGGCGAGGTCGTGGGGACCGCCACGCCCGAGGCCCTCGCGTACCTGGGCGGGTGGAGGGCGAGCGAGAACCGTCGGATGTCGATCGGGTTCGATGCGCGCGGACAGCTCGGACCGATCGCGTTCGGGGACGACCCCGGTGGAGCGCACAGCCGCGAGGCGATCGACGACCTGACCCAGCGCCTCCTCTCGATCATGGTCCCGGTCCCGGACGAGGCGGTGGGAGTCGGCGCGAGCTGGCGCGTGGTGACGGTGCTGAACCAGCACCCTGTGGTCGTCAAGCAGACCGCCACCTACACCCTCCTTGGACGAACTACACAGGGGTGGAAGGTGGGGATCGACCTCCAGCGGATCGGTGAGGAGCAGACCATCACCGATCCGGCGGTGGCGAAGGACGCGCTGGTGGATCTGGTTGCGCTCGTGCGCCGCTACCAGGGGACCCTCGAGGTCGCCGCTGATCGCGCGCTCCCGACCGGCACGCTCGAGATCGAGTCCTCGATGCACCTGCGCATACAGCCGCGCACGGGCCCCGTCGCCGAGCAGATCCTCGACGACAAGGGCACCGTCGTGTTGACGCGGATCCCTTAGTTCCAGTCGTTCTTGATGAACGTCGCAGTGCCGAGCGGGAGCACGGAGACGCGCGCATGCCGATCGCTCGTCGCGCCTTCGAGCGAGGAGAAGAACAGCGACGTCGCCGTGCACGAACCGTTCGGAAAGCAGCTGATCTCGAACTGCGTCCAGTCGGTCTCGAGCGCGACGCTCGCGTGATCGCCGACGGAGGTCGCGAAGTCCTCCGCGGTCACGGAGCGCGGCATCGCCATGGCCTGGACCTGCTCCCACCGCGGCGTCGGCGTGTTCGCTTCCTCGGTGAGCACCTCGACCGAGAACCCGACGACACCATCGGTGACGGAGCCGACGATCCGGCTGCGGCGCTTGCTGCCTTCGGCGAGCGCGACATCACTCCGCACCGGACCGCCCTTCACGGCGATCCGGGTGGCGTCGGAGACCAGCCCCGCAAACCGCGAGGCCACGTCGAGCGGGCGCGTCTTCGGCTTGAGCGAGACCACCGCGAGCGTGGTGAGGACGGAGATGATCGCCACGACGACCATCATCTCGACGAGCGTGAAGCCGCGCTCCACCCGGCTCATCGACCGACTCCCAGGTTGCGGAGGTCGACCTGGAACGTCTGGTGGCGATAGATCCGGTTTCCCAGCAGGCGCGGATCAGTGGTGCTCGGCAGCGTCACCGACGGCCGATCGCCGATCGTGTTGTGATCCACGTGCGACGGATCGACGAGGGATGGCGACTGGCGTGTGGTCACGCCCTCGACGTTCGCCGTGGTACGCGCGACCAAGCTCACCGTCATCATCAGTGGCGGCGCGAACGGGCTGCCGAGCGCGCGCGGCGCCGTCATCGTGGTCTGCTCATCGCTGGACTGCCAGTCGCGTAGGGGATCCGGATCCGGGTCGTCGGTATCCGCGCCGTCGCCGTCGAAGAAGTACGTCGCGGCCTGGAGATCGGTGATGCCGTAGGCCTGATCCTGGAACGCGAGCGTCGCGGTCAGCGCGCCGGTCGCGTCGAGCTGCAGCGCGCCGAGCTCGGGGCGGTCCGGATCGACGCGCCAGTAGTGCGCGACGAACCGATACACCATCGTGCTGTTCGCCACGGGCGAGGAGCAATGCGCGTTCGTGCCCGTGCCCCATTCGCCGGCGGTCTGGAACGCCAGCTCGTTCGCCGTGACCGAGCCGATCTTCACGACGCACGCGGTGAACTGGGCGATGTTTGCGTCGGCGGCGGAGAGGGGATTCGCGACCGTCGTCGTATCGGGCGTGGACAGCACGACGAGGTCGCCGGCCGCGAATCCGGTGGCGTCGTCGACGACGAGCGCGGTCGCTGTCGGCAGCGACGTGCCGGTGACCACGAGCGCCTGGACGGTGGGGTCGGCGTAGTAGAAGCCGACCTCGTCCGGGCCGGTCGCGCTGTTGACCACGCGCACCGGAGAGTGCCGGAGTGCGTCGCCCGCGATCGTGAACCCCTGCGACATCGCGAGGCCTGCCTGGCGCGCGTCCGCCTCGATCGCGTTGCGACCAGCGGACAGCACCTGCTGGATGTTGATGATCTGCTGGTGCTCGCGAAACGCGAACGACATGCGGGCGAAGATCGAGAGGAGCATCGTCACCAGCAGCGAGGCGACCACCAGCGAGACCATCAGCTCGATCAGCGTGAAGCCGCGCTGGTGGCGCGACATGTTCACAACGCCTCCGTGCTCGGGCGCAGGAGCTCGATGGGAAGCTGGCGCGTGCGGCCATCGGTGTCGTCGGTCCACCGGACGAGCACGCGCACCCGCCACAGCGTCGCGGTCACCGCGGCCACGTTGACGTCGACCGTGTAGGTCATGCCGGTGCGGCCCGCGAGCGCCGTGTAGCTCGTACGATCGATCGGCGGCACGGAGGTGGAGCTGCCGGTCAGGTCAGCGACGACGTCCGCGGTGCGCTTGCTGCGCAGGTCCTCGAGGACGCGCTTCCCGATCGCGACGGCCTCTTGCGTCTGATTCATGGACTGGCCACCACGCGAGAAGGTCGTGTTCAGCGCGACGAGGCCCATCAAGCCGAACGTCGTGATCACCAGCGTGACCATCAGCTCGACCATCGTGAAGCCGCCCTGGCTCCGGCGGGTACGGGATGTGGGGATCACAGCAGGGTCCTCCAGCCAAGGAGCGTGAACGGCGCGTTGACGTAGGAAGTCTCGGAGCTGCCGGTCGCGTGGATCGCTCCGCTCGTGGTGTCACCGCCGGCGGTCGCGGAGCGCGGCGCGCCGACCCGCTCGATGGTTCCGGCGACCGTCGCGAAGTACAGCGCGCCGGCGTCGCCGTAGATCGGGCCGGTGACCGCGCGGTACGGCACTCCACCCGACGAGGTCAGGTCGAACTGCTGCGCGAAGGGATCGTTGAGCCCGTACGACTGGACCCTGCTCGAGCCGAAGTCGCACGACCCGCCGCCGACCACGGCATCGACGCTGCGCTGGACGACCACGGCGGTCGGCGTGACGATGACGCCATTGTAGAACTTCTCGCAGCGGCTCGCCGCGCACGCGCCGGTCAGCTTGTTCCGCACGTGCCCGTCCTTGGCGTAGACGGCGTAGAACTCGTTGACCAGGGTCGTGCTCTGCGACTCGAGACCGCCGGTGCCGAAGAACAGCACCATGTCCGTGGTCGCGTCGGTGCGTGCGGCGATCGTGCTCACGATCGGGCGCTGGGCGGACAGCGCGTTCGTGGTGCTCGCGGTGCTGAACAACGCAGCGCGCGCCTTCCCGTTCTTCTGGGTCAGGGAGATCGGCCCCATGTCACCGTTCGCCAGGAACGCGCCGGAGAGATCCTGTGCCGGATCGATCTTGTAGACGTTGCCGCACGCGTCGGCGAACACCGCGCGGTCGGCGAAGCCGTCGACGAGCGGATCCCCCGGTTCGTACGTCGCCTCGTCGTCGGTCTCGAACACGGTGATGTCGCTGGTCAGCGCGCAGTCCATCTCGTACTTCCACAGCAGCGCACCGGTCTCGAGGTTGTAGCCGGCGATGATCTTCCCCTTCGATGGGTCGGTCGAGTAGACGCCGGTCCCCGCGATGACGACGTAGCGCTCGGCACCCCCGATCTTGACGCGTGCGATGCCGGGCTTCGAGGTGGCCCGGCCGGCCGACGAGTCGCCCGGCTGCAGTGACCACATCGGCGTCGGTCCCTTGCCCGCGACGCTGAAGGTGCTGGGGTCGATCGTGTCGGTGACGTCGATCGCGGTGACCGACGTCGAGCCCGCACCATCGGAGATCACGGCCGCGGTGGCGATCGAACCATTCGCCTTCTTGTAGTCGATCAGCGCTGGCGATCCATCCGGGTACGACGTCACGGTCAGCGTGCTGGTCGCCGTGGTGGTCTGCCAGTCCGACTTCATGTTCGCCGCGACGTAGGGCGGGACGAACGCCCACGCCTCCTGGCCGTTGTGACTGTCGAGGATGTTCGACGCGTTCGAGATCACGGCGTGGATCATTCCGTCCATCGACGCGAACAACAGCAGCGGGAGGCGCGTGGACTTCGTGGTGGCGAAGGTGTCGTAGACCGACTTCTCGGCCATCGAGAGGAACGCGTACCAGTTCGGCCGGTACGGCCGCGCGAGCACCGCCGGGGTGGAGCCCTGCACGGCCCCGAGCTTCGTGGCGGCGTAGCTCGATGACCCCACGCCGAACCTGGCGCTGAGCACCCAGTTGATCACGCTGGTTGCCTCGCTCTGGCTCGTCGCTCCCACGCGGCTCTGGAGCGCCGCGCTCGGGGACGACGGCGCGAAGTCGATGCGCGTCAGGCCGGTGCCGGTGAGGTTCGACGTGTAGATGTTGCGCGACGACTGTGCATCGAGCTTGGCAGCCGCGTCGAAGTACTTCGTGCCATCACCAGCCGAGAGCGCATACAGGTGCCCGCGGTTGCCGGGCTGGGTGAACGATCCGATGTACGAGACGCCATCGTTGATCACGACACCCGCCTTGTAGTGCTGCCCGACGGCCGTGTACGTGTAGTTCGCGACGACCGAGGTCAGGGTTGGCGACGCGGTGCCGGTCGAGGTGCACGCGTTGGTGCCATCCGTGGTGTTCGAGTCGAGCACGGCCTTCCACGTCAGCGTGCGCCCGGTCGAGCTCGCGAACGACGCGCAGCACTGGCCGTTCGTCAGCGCCGGCGTGAAGCCGGCCGAGGTCTGCGTGCACGCGAGCTGGTAGCTCGCAGGCGACTCGTTGTTCACGTAGTAGGTGATCGACGTGTTCGCCGGAACCGATGCCGTCGGCGTGATGCACGCGCCACTGACGGTGAGCTCGTTCGCCGGCGTCGGCAGCGTGCCGGAGACCACGTTGCCGCACGCCGCAAACGTCGTCGGGCTGGAGCGATTCGCGAACACGTAGAACTCGCTGGTGTTGTTGCCGTTCGTCAGCACCATGTCCTTCGTGGTGTTGGGGTCGTGGTCGTAGTCGAGCATGAAGCCGATGTCGAAGTCGCCGAACGTGGGCGGCGTCGCGAACTGGTTCGCGCAGTTCGCGCTGCCGCAGCTCTCCGACATCTTCGTCGTCGGGCTCGGGTTACAGGTCGCCGAGCAGCCCGCGCAGGTCGCCGGCGTGGCGCTGCACGTCGGCCAGCTCTGGCCGAACGGGGTCGCCGCGTTGCCGGTGTTCTTCCAGTACCGCGTGCGGCCACCGAGCGCGCTCGAGTACGCCACGCCGTCGCTGCCGGTCACGATGTCGGGATAGCCGTCGCCGGAGAAGTCGGTGACGAACACGCCGGTGAGGCTGCCCTCGAAGCCCGGGTACGTCGCGTTGCTGGTCGACAGGCTGATCGGGCTCGCGGTATCGAGCGTGTGCGTGGTCTTGTTGTTCGACGTCCCGCGGAAGATGCGCAGGCGGTTCGCCGCGTTCGCGCTGTTCGAGCAGCAGCCCGGCGAGCCCACCACGAGATCGTAGTCGCCGTCCTGGTCGATATCCGCGTAGGCGAAGCCGAGGTTCTCTCGCACCGCGGTGTCGATGCCGAGGTTCGTACTCGGCGCGACCGTCGTGGTGTTGTGCGCCGTGCTCGGCAACAGCACGTCGGTGTTGTTGCAGCTCGTGCCATTGCACGTGGCGGACATGCTGTGGCTGAACACCGGGATGTGGCCGGCGCACGACCGCGTGGTGGCGTTCCACTGCGCGGACTGGGCGCAGTCGTTGCGCCACACGTCGATGCCCGAATAGAACACCTGGCTCGCGGTGGTGCACAGCGTGCCGGGGCACGTGCCGGTGCTGTGACCGATCAGCAGATCGAGATCTCCGTCGCCGTCGAAGTCGATCGGGAACATGTTCTGTGCGGAGTGGCCGATCGGGCCGAAATCCCCCGGCTTGTACGTCTGCGGCGTCGACGTGGTGACGCCAGTGCCCGCCACCGCGGTGCCGGTGCGCGGATCGTAGGTGGCGAAGGTCGCGAAGTACCTGGTGCACGATGCCGTGGTCGTGCACGACAGCTGGCTCTCGGTGTACGGGGAACCGCTGCCCGTGATCACCGCGCCGCCGCTGCACGCGCCGTTCGTCGCCTGCCCGGTGCACAGCGAGCCGACGCCACAGGGGTTGTAGCTGGCGTCGTGGCAGTTCTTCGTGTTCATGAACAACCGCGCCGCGGTGGGCCAGCGCGGGTTCGAGCCCGCGTTGTGCGTCGCGTGGATCACGAACACGTCAGGCCAGCCGTCGCCATCGAAGTCGCCCGCCGCCATCGGCGACTCCGTGTTCGACGTGCCGATGGTCGGCTTGAGACCGGTGCTCGAGGTCAGGGTGCGGAACGCAGACTGGCGCGAGTTCGTCAGGGTCTGCCACCACGTGCTCGCGATCGTCTGCACCGTGGGCGCCGTCGTGGCGTTGCCCGAACAGCCCGCGGTACCGCAGGTGATGGTCTGGTTGCGCATCAGGTAGATGCGGTCGGCGTTGTCGGCGGCGACGAAGTCCTCCCAGCCATCGCGGTCGAAGTCGCCCGCGGTGCCGTAATAGACGTTCTGCGCGACCGCAGCGCCGGGGGGCGGCTGGAAGTTGCCTGCCGCGCCGGGCAGCTTGAGGCGGCTCGTCGCGCTGTCGTAATCGACGCCGCTCTTGCGCGTGCATCCCTGGGTGATGCTCGCCGTGCACTCCGTGCTCGCCGTGACACCGGCGAACGTCGTGTTGGACGAGACCGCCGGGCACGCCAGCGCGTCGGCGCGCGCGGTGGCACGAGCAGCGAGGAGGGAGCAGGCGATGAGGAGCGTGCGGCGGATCATGGGGCCCTACGGTGCGAACGAGGCGGACTGCGAGGTGTCGATCGTGCCGAGACAGTCGTTGCGACCCGCGTTGTCCTCGCTCTGCCCCTTCTGCGCATAGACCGGGCACGGGCGCGTGATGCGCCCGCCGGCGGACGCGACGTCCCACTCGATGACGGCGACGGCGCCATCGGGCCCGTGACCGGTCGCGCGGATCACCACGCGCTTGTCGGTGTCGGTGTTCGTCGCGTAGCCACTGTCGCTGCGGTTGTTGAGGATCTCGACGCGGTAGTACGCGTGGATGTCGTCGCTGAACGGATTTCCGGTCGCGCCGGAGACCTTGTTGTTGCCGACGACGCCGTCCGGGCTCGGCTGCCCCGACTGCAGGATCCCGGTGAAGCCGGTGGTCGGATCGACGACGCCGCGCAGGTAGTCCATCGCCGCGGCGCCGCCGCTCTCGGCCGCATACAGCGCGATCGAGTGGAAGCGATCGTTGCCGGTCGTCTTGATCCCTGCGCGCACCCCGCCGACGGTGAGCATGCCGAGGGTGCCGAGCGCGCTCAGGATGATGAGCGCGAGCACGAGCGAGTTGCCTCGCTCGGTGCTACGCCTTCGGCGGACTCGGGTGGCCACACCTCCTGGGTCGACCCGATCACGACACCGTGAAGGTCAGCGGATCGGCTTCGCGTCCGGATCGAGCTCGACCAGACTACCCTGGCCTACATCGCCGCGCGCCGCGAGGTCTGCGAGCGCCTCGCGGAGCGTGAGCTGCTTCCCGTCCTTCGTGTAGGGAACGTCCTTCCCGTTCACGCGCGAGACCACCTTCGCATCGCCATCACCGACCACGAGGTAGACGCCCTGCCCCGGCTTGAGGTGCTTGGCCGCGGCGTCCTTGACCTGCGCCTCGCTGACCTTGCCGACGCTGGCGACATACGTGTTGTAGTAGTCGAGCGGGAGCCCGAAGTAGACGAGGCCGCGGTACTGACCCAGCGCGGCCTGCGCCGTCTGGAACCGCCCCGGGAGGCCGAGGATCGCGCCCTGCTTCTCGCGCTCGAGCTCGTCCTTGGTGACCACTCGCTTGCCCTTCGCGAGGTCGGCGATCTCGTGATCGATCTCGAGGACGGTCTGGTACGTCGCATCGGTGCGCACCGACGCGCTCGCATTGAACGAGCCGTAGGTCTTCGTGTAGCCGAAGCCACCGCGCGCGCCGTACGAGTACCCCTTGTCCTCGCGGAGGTTCATGTTGATGCGGCTCGAGAAGCCGCCGCCGAACACCGCGGCCATCATCGAGTTCGCGAAGTAGTCGTTCGCGGTACGCAACGGACCGAAGTGCAGGAGCGAGACCTGCGACTGCGCCGCACCCGGCACGTGGACGAAGAAGATCCGACCATCGGGGCCCTTCGGCGCGGGCATCGCGGGGGCCTTCGGGCCGGCGCCCTTCCAGCCCGACAGCTGCGCACCAGCGAAGTACGTGCGGATCTGCGCCTCGGTCAGATCGCCGACGACGAACAGCCGCGCGTTCTGCGGCAACAGCCAGGTCGCCGCGAACGCCTTGCAGTCGTCGAGGGTGATCGCCTTGAGCGACGCCTCGGTGATCACCGTGCCGAACGGGTGCGTCGCGCCGTACAGCACGGCGCCGGTGACGCGGCCCGCGATCGACCCCGGGTTGCCCTTCGATTGCTTCACGCTCTCGATCCGGCGCTTGATCATCCGGTCGAAGTCGCTGGCGCGGAAGCCGGGCTTGCGCAGCGTATCGGCGAACAGCGCGAACGTGGTGTCGAGATGTCGGGTCAGGCTGCCGAGCGTGACGCCGATCGAGTCGTCGGCGGCATAGCTGTTGACGCTCGACGCGACATCCGCGAGCGCTTCGGCGAACTGCAGCTTGTCGAGCGTGTCCGTGCCCTCGCTGAGCATCGACATGCAGACCCCCGCGAGCCCTTCCTTGCCCGGCGGATCCACCATCGAACCGCCATCGAAGTTGAGGTCCATCGAGACCAGCGGCAACGTGTGCTGCTCCACGAGGAAGACCTTGATCCCGCTCGCGAGCGTGAACGGCTTCACTCTCGGCAGCTTGAAGGGGCGCGGCGGACCGGCCTTCGGCTGCGTGGTCCGGAACTCCTCCTCGGGGAACGTGAGCTCCTGCGGCGTGGCGGTCTGCGCCACCTTGATCGAGATCGGCGGCTCGGGTGGCATCGGCTTCGGCTCCGGCTTGGGGACATCTGCGACCGGATCCGGCGGCGGAATCGGCGCAGGAGCGGGTGCGGTCGTGGGTTTCGGTGCTCCGCCGCCACACGCGGCGACGAGGATCAGGATCAGCGGTGCGCGAGTCACTTGCCACCTCCAGCCGGGTTCGTGGTCACGATCACGACGCGATCCGCGCCCAGATACTTC
>JAYVLW010000579.1:0-5512 GCA_043759315.1 Myxococcales bacterium | reverse complement strand
CGCGCGACCTTGCACGTCGCATCGGCCTCGGGCTTGGACGAATCGGCGCGCGCGATCTCGTACCTCCACGTCGCCTTCGGATCGAACAGCGCGGCGTAGTGCGTCGGAAGCTTGGGAGCAGCGCTGGCCGAGCTCGCCAGTGCCGCGACGACGAACAGAACAAGGCGCATCGTGCAGCACCATCCTACCGCGTGCGCGTCGGGTGCAGGCTTGTAAGCATCGAGGATGCGACTCGTTCACTTGACGTGACGCCGCGCAGACCGGCGCGTACGCGGGTGGACCCGGCGGCGCGGCGGCGGGCACCGCGGCGGCCGAGGTCGCGAATCGCACGGGGATCCCGCGTCAGGTCGGCCAGGCGGTCGGCGGTGCCGTGTGGGACGCCGGTTCGGCGCCCGGGCAGGGCGCGTACAACGCGTACCAGGGCGCCCGCCGCTTGTTCGGCGCGAGGAACTGATCCGCTCGTCGGCGCGCTATCCTCGCGTCGATGACGCAGGCCGAAGCTCTCGAGCGATTTCGTCGGTTCTACGACACGTTCTCTCCCGCGTGGATCGAGCGTCTCGAGGAGCTGTACGCGCCGAGCTTCGTGGTCGCAGATCCGTTTCACACGTTCACCGACCTCGCGTCGGTGCGCGCGTATTTTCGGCGCATCCTCGATGCGCTCGTGTACTCGCAGTTCCGCGTCGAGGACATCGCCACCGGCGCCGACGGCAGCTACGTGCGCTGGCGCTGGGAGTGGAAGCGCGTCACGCGCGACAAGGTCCGCGTGGTGCCGGGCGTGACACACCTGCGGTTCGCCGACGATCACCGCATCACCTACCACCGCGATCTGTTCGACGCCGCCGAGGGCGTGTACGAGGCCATCCCCGTCCTCGGGAGTGCGCTGCGTGCGATCAAGCGGCGACTCTAGCCCTTGACGAGCGCGGCACGCCGGGTGCCTGCTCCAGGGCCATGAAGCTCTATCACAACCCGCTCTCGCCGAATGTTCGTCGTGTCCGCCTCACCGCCGCCGTGCTCGGCATCGAGCTCGAGGAGACGCAGCTCGACTTCGCGAAGGGCGAGCACAAGAGCCCCGAGTTCCTCGCGATCAACCCCAACGGCGCAGTGCCGGCCCTCGTCGACGGCGACTTCGTCCTGACAGAGTCGCGCGCGATCATGCAGTACCTCGCGTCGAAGAAGCCGGAGGCGGGCCTGTTGCCGAAGGACGAGCAGCAGCGCGCCGACGTGACGCGCTGGCAGTTCTGGGACGCGGCGCACTTCTCGCCGGCGCTCGCGGGCATCGCGTTCGAGAAGCTCCTCAAGGGCATGCTCGGTATGGGCGCGCCAGATGCGGCCAAGATCGCCGACGGACTGGCGAGCTTCCGCCGGTTCGCCGCGGTGCTCGACAAGCGCCTCGCGGGCAAGCCGTTCGTCGTCGGCAACGCGCTCACGGTCGCCGATCTGACGCTCGCCTCGTCACTGATGTACGCCGCGCAGGCCGAGATCCCGGTCTCGGAGTTCCCGAACGTCGAGGCATGGTTCGCGCGGATCAGCGCCCTCGATGGCTGGAAGAAGACGGCCGCGAGCCGTTAGCGGAACCAGTGCATGCGGACCGTATCGCCCACGGCGATCGTTCCGCCACCGACCGACGTGACCTCGGCGCGGCCATCGCACGCCGCGTGAAATCTCAGCGTTGTCACGGCGCCCGACGACGCGCCGACCTTCTCGATGGTCACGCTCCCCGCGGTGGGGTTGAGCGTGCAGCTCCCTTCGATGACCACGTTCGCGAGCGCCACCTGCGTGACGCTCGAGTCGATGACGGTCTGCTGCGCCCCCGAGAGCACCATCCTGTCGTCGCTGGTGTCGCCGAACGTCGCGCCGGTCTCGACGGTGACCGTCCAACCTGCCTGCTGGACGCTCACGTTCGGCTCGGTCAGCTCGAGACCCTGATCCCCGTAGGCCATGGTCAGCACCGAGCCCGAGCGGCTGACCGTGAACGCGCCGCGCCGGAAGATCACCTGCTCGCCGTTGACGTCGACATCGTGAAACACCGCGATCAGGTTCGCGTTGTTCGGCGTCGACATCGTGCCGGTCACCGGCACGCGGCCCGTCGCTCCATCGGCGCCGATCGGCAGGTGGCAGCCCGCGTTGACGCTGACCCCGACCTCGACCGGGCAGGGCGGTGCGGAGCATCCGACGACCACCTCGGCGCACGGCGCTGGACTCCCGCTCAGGATCGCCATCGCGAGCGTCCCGGCGTGCGCGAGTGGCGCCGCCGTGCCGATCACGTTCTCGGCCGGCGCCGTGTCGACGCTATCGCCGTCCGTGTTGATGCACGCCGTACTCGTCGCCGCGATCAGGCTCAGACCAAATCTCCACATGGGCACCCATCCGAAATCGTACAGCAAGGACGGCCGTTGCTGCGGTGATCTCCGGTGGATCGAGTGCTCGATCGCGGTTGCCGCTCCCTGCCGGTCGAGGTGACGGATGCCTCGTCTTCAGCTTGGTAGGTGATGGAAGCCGCGACTCACGACGGTGCTAGCAGCATGCCCGCGGCCACCGTGGCGTTCGTCGCCTCGTCGATCAGGACGAACGAGCCCATCGCGCGGTTGTCCGTGTACGGATCGAACGCGAGCGGCGCCATCGCGCGCAGGCGGATCCTGCCGAGGTCGTTGAGGCCGAGCGTGCCGCGGTCATCGGCGTGGCGTGCGCCGGTCGACACGTCGACGCGGTAGACGACCTCGGACACCACGGCGCGGGTGGTGCGCGTGGTGTGCTTGAGGGCGTAGCGGCCGTTCGCGACGAGCGGGCGCTCGCTCATCCAGCACACCATCGCGTCGAGATCTTGCGAGACGGTCGGTGGGCGCTGGGGGGTGGCGAGCACGTCGCCGCGGCTCACGTCCACGTCATCGGCGAGGTGCAACGTGACCGACATCGGCGCGTGCGCGGCGGCGAGCGGGAGGCCGCTCTGCTCGATCTTGGAGATCTTCGTGGTGCGGCCGCTCGGCAGGACCACGACCTCGTCGCCCGGGCGGAGCGTTCCGGCCGCGAGCGCGCCGGCGTAGCCGCGGTAGTCGTGGTGCTCGACAGCGGTGGACTGCGGACGGATCACCCACTGCACCGGGAACCGCGCGCCGACATCGCGCTCCTCGTGGATCGGCACGGCCTCGAGGTGCTCGAGCAACGTGGGGCCGAGGTACCACGGCATCTCGGCGCTGCGGTCGACGACGTTCGCGCCGGTGAGCGCGCTCAGCGGGAGGAACGTGACGGCACCGAGCGTGAGCTCGGCGACGAATGCGCGCAGCTCGGCTTCGATCTCGTGGAACCCCCTGGGACTCCATCCGACGAGATCCATCTTGTTGATCGCGAACACCACGTGTGGGATCCGCAGAAGTTGTGCGATCAGCGCGTGGCGGCGCGACTGCTCGACCACGCCTTGCCGGGCGTCGACGAGGATGATCGCGAGGTTCGCCGTGGAGGCGCCCGTGACCATGTTGCGCGTGTACTGGAGGTGGCCGGGGGTGTCCGCGATGATGAACTTGCGGCGCAGGGTGGCGAAGTAACGGTACGCGACGTCGATCGTGATCCCCTGCTCGCGCTCGGCCCGCAGGCCGTCGGTGAGGAGGGCGAGGTTGACGCGCTCGTCGCCGCGCCGGCGCGACACATCGGTGACGTGATCGAGCTGGTCCTCGAACGCGGTCTTCGTGTCGTAGAGCAGGCGGCCGATCAGCGTGGACTTGCCGTCATCGACGGATCCGGCGGTGGTGAACCGGAGGAGCTCGCTGTCGTCGGCGAGGCCGATGGTGCGGAGGGCGGGAGCATGCATCAGAAGTATCCTTCGCGTTTCCGGTCCTCCATCGCGGCCTCCGTGAAGCGATCATCCGCACGCGTGGCACCGCGCTCGGTGATCCGCGCGGCGGCGACCTCGGCGATCACCTCGTCGAGGGTGCGCGCGTGCGAGACCACCGCTCCGGTGCAGGTCATGTCGCCGATGGTGCGGAACCGAACGACGCGCCGCTCGAGCGCCTCGCCCGGCAGGAGCGTCACGAACGGGTTCGCGGCGTAGTACATGCCGTCGCGCACGAACACCTCGCGCTCGTGGGCGAAGTAGATCGAGGGCAGGGGGATGGCCTCGTGCGCGACGTACTGCCAGACATCGAGCTCGGTCCAGTTCGAGAGCGGGAACACACGGAGGTGCTCGCCCTTCTTCACGCGCCCGTTGTAGAGCGACCACAGCTCGGGTCGCTGGTTCTTCGGGTTCCACTGGCCGAACTCGTCGCGGTGGGAGAACACGCGCTCCTTCGCGCGAGCACGCTCCTCGTCGCGGCGCGCACCGCCGATCGCCGCGTCGAACTGGTGGTCGCGCAGCGCGTCGAGAAGTGTCACGGTCTGAAGTCGGTTGCGCGACGCGCGTGGCCCGGACTCTTCGGTGGCGCGCCCGCTGTCGATCGAGTCCTGGACGTGGGCGATGATCAACCGCTCGCCGAGCTCGGCGACGACCCGATCGCGGAACGCGAGGGTCTCGGGAAAGTTGTGCCCGGTATCGATGTGGAGCAGCGGGAACGGGAACCGCGCCGGCCGGAATGCCTTCTCGGCGAGCCGCAGGAGCACGATCGAGTCCTTGCCGCCAGAGAACAGCAGGCACGGTCGTTCGCACTCCGCGGCGAGCTCGCGAAGGATGTGGACCGACTCGTCTTCGAGGGCCCGGAGATGGGATCTGATATAACGGATGCGCTGAACGTAGCACCATCCGTTATATTGGACAAGCGTCCAGTCGCGCTCACTTCCGCTTCGCGGCGACAGCGAGCGCGGCCTCGAGCCTTTCGATCGCGTCCTTCCACGGATTGCTGGCGTCCTCGACGAGGCGTTGCTTGGCGATGGTCAAAGCCTCCATGTAGATCGCCCCCGCGCCGGCGCGGTCGCGCTGGTGGACAAGTGCGTCCCCGAGCATCTCCTGGATCTGAACCAGACCCCAGTAGTCGTCGGGCTTGACGTCGGAAGGTTGGGCGACGACGCGCTGCGAAGTGGTCAGCCCGGCGCGCAACCAGCGCAGCGCCGCATCCTTCTCGCCGAGCGCGTCGAGCACGCGGCCGAGCCCACCGTAGACGGTCACCAGATCCCGCTGCGCCGTTGCCGGGTCCCCGGTCCTGGCCGCGAGGGTCTCGGCGATCGAGCGCGCTCTCTCGTAGTCTTCCTTGGCTGTCGCGAGCTGGTCGAGGCCTTCGTGCAGCATCGCGACCTTGGTGTGCGCCACCATCAGATCGCGCTGCCACTCGGCGTTCGCCGGGTCCCTCGTTGCGAGTTGCAGCCTTACCTCGCGCGCGGCCTCGAACTCCGCGAGCGCTTGCTTCGCGGTGGCGGGTGCGGAGAGCTCGGCGCCGAGCCGTACGTGGGTGACCGAGAGCTGACGCAGCCAGCTCGTGTTCTCCGGATCGCGGGCCGACAGCGTGCGGGCAACGCTCTGCGCCTGACGGTAGATCGCGACCGCCGCGTCGTGCTCTTCGTGCGCGCGGAGTGCGTCCCCGACCTTCACGTA
>JAYVLW010000578.1:0-5901 GCA_043759315.1 Myxococcales bacterium | reverse complement strand
AACCAGCGCGATCTGATCCTACCCAGTGACCCACACCGGCTTCCGCTCCGCTTCGAACTCCAACCCTTGTGAACACGCCGTAATGAACCCTGGTGCTCGACATGGATGGTACGCGGGTCTCCCTCGTCGACGTGCCTCCCCACGGCCGCCGCGACGACGACGACCAGACCTGGTAGGGTCCCTCCGTCATGGACGGATCGGCTTTCATCGAGGAGCTCCGGCAGCGTCACTTGCTCGCGAACGTCACCGACGAGGCGGGGCTCGCGAAGCTCCTCTCCTCCGAGGTCGTTCCGGTCTACGCGGGCTACGATCCCACCGCCTCGAGCCTCCACGTCGGCAACCTCGTGCCGACGATCATGCTCAAGCGCTTCCAGCTCGCCGGGCACAAACCGATCGTGCTCGTCGGCGGCGCCACGGGGATGATCGGCGATCCGTCGGGGAAGAGCGACGAGCGAAACCTGCTCGACGACGCCACCCTCGCCGGCAACCTCGCCGGCATCCGCAGCGAGCTCGAGCGGCTGATGGACTTCTCCGATCCGAGCACCGGCGCGGCGATGACCAACAACGCGGACTGGACGCGCGGCGTTGGGTTCCTCGAGTTCCTCCGCGACACGGGCAAGTACCTGACCATCAACTACATGATGGCCAAGGACTCCGTGAAGAGCCGCCTCGAGGGCGACAGCGGCATCAGCTACACCGAGTTCTCGTACATGCTGCTGCAGGCCTTCGACTTCGTGCACCTCGCAAAGTCCCACGGGTGCCGGCTGCAGGTCGGCGGAAACGACCAGTACGGCAACATCACCGCCGGCTGCGAGCTGTCCCGCAAGCAGGGCGGCCCGCAGCTGTTCGGCCTCACCGCGCCGCTGCTCCTCGACTCGACCGGCCAGAAGATGGGCAAGACGTCGACCGGCGAGCGGATCTGGCTCCACCCGGAGCGGACCTCGCCGTACGCGTTCTACCAGTACTGGTTCAATCGCTCCGACGAGGAGGTCCCGCGCCTGCTCAAGATGTTCTCGCTGCAGCCGCTCGCCGAGATCGACGCGGTCCTCGCCGACCACGACGCTGACCGCGGCAAGCGGATCGGCCAGCGCGCCCTCGCACGCGCCCTCACCGGCTGGATCCATGGCGACGCCTCGATCGCCCCGATCGAGGCAGCCGCCCGCGTGATGTTCGGCGGGTCACTCGACGGCGTCACGGATGCCGTGCTCCGTCAGCTCGCCTCCACGGTCAAGACCGTGGACATCCCGCGCGGCGAGCTCGACGCGGGCATCGCGATCGTCGACCTCCTCGCTCGCGTCACCGGCGACTCGAAGAGCAAGGCGCGCCAGCTCGTGCAGCAGGGCGGCGCGTACATCAACAACGGGAAGATCACCGAGCTCGAGCACAAGGTCAGCCTCGCGCACCTCGCGACCGAGACCATGCTCGTCGTCCGCAGCGGCAAGAAGGACTACTACCTGGTCCGCGTCGCCTGACTCAGTCGCCGATACAGACGTTGACCTTGCCGCTGGAACCCCTGGCGTCCTTGTCGTTGCAGAACCAACCGGGGCCGAGCCGAGCGCAGTCGACCTCCGAGCACAGGAACATGCATACGCCACCCGCCTTGTCGATGCAGGCGGTGTCGCTCGGGCAGTCGAGATCCGAGTTGCAGGAAACGCTGCAGAACCCACCCGGGAAGTCGCCACCGTCCTGGTAGCAGCGCTCGTCGCATTGCGAGTCGCGGGTACAGGCCGCGCCGATGAACTCATCGATATCACCGGCGCTGCGACTACAGCCGGTGACGACCAACAACAGGCAAAATAGGCGGTTCACACGATCACTCGTTGCACCGCGCATGCCGCGGCTCTGCATCGCTATCGCTGCGGCCGGACGTCGGCCGGCGGGATGCATCGTGCATCCGTCGTACACCGCTGCGCCAGACTGGAACGGCGCCAGGCTCCTACACGGCGCCCGGACCCACGCGGGCGGCACCTGAGGCCGTCGCGAAACCAACCAGGCAACTCGTAACCGTGGGCGGTCCGATGACATCTCCCCTGCTCGAGGTCCCGATGTCCCAGCTCGAAAGCTTCCGCCTCGTGTGGTCTGCCGCTCGCGGCATCGCCATGGCCGCCGGCCTGGTGGCGGCGGGCTGTGTCACCGACGCTGATGATGGCCCTGACCGGACGCTCGGCGAGCCACCAGCCGGTGACACCGTGGACCGGGTGGAGGTCGGGCAGTACGTGGGCACCTGGTACGAGATCGCGTCGATCCCCATGGGCTTCCAGGCGAGTTGCACGGCGACGACCGCGACCTACGCCGTGGTCTCTCCGCAGACCGTCTCGGTCGTGAACCGTTGCCGGTGGGGCAGCCTGCAGGGCAACCCGCTCGAGATCACCGGCACCGCGACCGTCGTCGAGCCGGTGAGCAACGCGCGCCTCGAGGTCGATTTCGGGTTCGCGCTCGCGCCGTACTGGATCGTCGATCTCGGCGTGGCCGTCGGCGACGAGCCGTACCCGTGGGCGGTGGTGTCCAACCCGGATCGGAGCGCGCTCTGGTTGCTGTCGCGTACGCCGAAGATCTCGGCCGCCCGCTTCGACGCGGTGGTCGGCCGGCTCGCCGACCGCGGGTTCGAGCCCGAGCGGATGCTGCGGACAGAGCAGCCCTAGATCGCTCGCGGTCCGGCGACCATGCTACAGGAGGCCGTGGATTCCGACGACGCTGCGGACGAAGAGCGGCACGCGACCAACCTCGAGCTATTCCTCGACCTAGTGTTCGTGTTCGCGGTCACCCAGATCACGGGGATGCTCAGCCACGACCTGTCGTGGGCCGGCGTCGGGCGCGCGGCGATCGTGGCGTGGCTGGTGTGGTGGCAGTGGTCGCAGTTCACCTGGGCCGGCGCCGCCGTCGACCTGCAACGCAATCCAGGAACCAGGCTCCTCGTCCTGGTCACCATCCCGCCCACCCTGGTCATGGCCACGGCCATCCCTGCCGCGTATGGAGACAGCCCATGGTGGTTCGGTGCCGCGTACCTCGTCGTCCAGTTGCTCGTGCTCGGGATGCAAGGCAGCGAGAGCCTGAAGGCGGACGCCACCCGACGCGCGTTCGTGAAGTACGCCTCGGTCGCGGCGATCTCGCCGGTCGTGGTGTTCGCAGGGTGCTGGCTGGAGGGTGACGCGCGGATCGCGGCCTGGGTCGTCGCTTCCGTGATCAACATCGTCGGCGCGCTCCGCGGCGCCGGCGCCGGCGAATGGGTGATCAATCCCGTGCACTTCGCGGAGCGCCACGCCTTGTTCGTGATCATCGCGCTCGGCGAGGTGCTCGTCGCGGTCGGCGCGACCGCCTCCGGCGAAGGCTTGTCGGCGGGGATCCTGCTCGGCCTCGGCGTCGCCGCCGGCGGTGCGTGCGTGATCTGGTGGATGTACTTCGCGTATATCCCCAACGTCGTCGAGCACGCGCTGCGCAAGGCCTCCGGGAGCGCGCGCGGCGTGCTCGCGCGGGATCTGTTCACGTTCGGTCACTTTCCGATCATCGCGGGCATCATCTGTTACGCCGTCGTCGTCAAGCACCTGGTCCCTCACGCGACCGCGCTGGCTCACCCGAGTGAACGCTGGCTCCTGATCGCAGCCGTGGTGTTGATCGTCGGCGGGTTCTTGCACATGCAGCTCCGGATCGCGCGCCGCGTCGCCCCGGAGCGCGTCGCCGCGATCGCGATCGTCGCCGTGTGGGGCGCGCTGACCTCCGAGATCCCCGTGGTGGTCATCGTCGGCGTCGTGGTGAGCGTGCTCGGGATCATGCAGGCCATCACCTGGCGGAGATACCGTCGGGCCGCGCCGCGGTAGCCGGAATCTCGAGCCTGCCGGAGACACCGTTCGGGCCGCGCCGCGACCATCGAACGCACGGGGCCCGGCCCGCGTCGCGCCTCCGCGCCCGAAATGACGAACCGCCAGCTCGAGGAGAGCTGGCGGCTGACCTGCGTGCCGCGTTCCGTGACGCGTTACTTCGTCGCGCTGCCGCTTCCCGCCGCTGCGCCCGATCCCGATCCCGCCGCGCTTCCTGCATCCGCGCCCGGCGGCGGCCCCATCGGCCGCGGCTTGAAGGCCGACTTCGGGACCTTGTTCTTCTCTGCCGGGATCGTCTTGATGAACGCAGCGATCGCTGCGAGGTCCTTGTCCGCCAGCGTCGACCAGCCCGCTTGATAGAACTGCATCGGGCCCTGGATGATGGTTCCGTCGGGACGGGTCATGGTCTTCATGGCCTTCATGATGTCGGCCTCGGTCCACTTGCCGATCCCGGTCTCCTTGTCGGAGGTGATGTTCGCGACGTGGAGCTTCCCCTCGCCAAGGAAGGGGAGCTCCATCACGAGCCCGCCCCCGAACGGATGGCGCATCATGTCCGGCGAGCCATCCTTGCCCGGCGTGGCGTGGCAGTTGTTGCAGTGCATGATCGTCACGAGGTACTCGCCGTGCTTGACCGGGTCGTCGACCGGGTCCGGCTTGTTCTCGGGCTTCGGCACCGGGATCTGCGGAAGCTTGAGATCCTTGTTCGGCGCGACCACGTGATCGATCGCCGGGACCTGGAGCAGATAGGTCGCGACGGCACGCGCATCGTCGTCGGTCATCCGGTTGTAGTTCGGGTACGGCATGATCGGAAACAGGTGGCTGCCGTCGGGACGAACGCCCTCGCGGACCGCGGCCATCACGTCCTCGACCTTCCACGTGCCGATCCCCGAACCCTTGTGCGGAGTGATGTTCGGCGCACGCCAGGTGCCGAACGCCTCGGGCACCTCCATCCCGCCCGAGAACGGCTTCGAGAAGTCAGGGCCCTTGTCGCCGAACCCCATGTGGCAGACCGGGCACCCGAACGTGTTCGAGAGGTACTCGCCCCGGGCGACGAGCTTCGGATCGGGCGTCGGCGTCGGCTCGGCGGCCGCCGATCCGCTGCCCGCCGATCCGCTGCCCGCTGAGCCGCTGCCCGCCGGCGGTGTCGTCACCGGAGGCGCCTTGCCCTCCTCAGCCTTCTTGCCGCTGCAGCCAATGACGGCCGTCGCCGCCAGGATACCGATGAGAATGTGCGCCTTCATTGCGGCCCATCGTTCTCACGATGAACGATTTGCGGCAATCTCGATGGGAAGATTTCTGACAGCCGAAACGGCCAAGAGCCCGAGCGGGATGCTCGGGCTCGGAACGGCTGCGTCGACGGCGCGCCGAAAAAGAATGAGGGCCCAGTCTTTCGACTGAGCCCTCAAAACCCCGGCAGCGTCCTACTCTCCCACAGGGTTGCCCCTGCAGTACCATTGGCCCTGGAGAGCTTAACTTCCGTGTTCGGGATGGGAACGGGTGTGACCTCTCCGGTATAGACGCCTGGAAAAAAAATAACGAAATGCGAAGCGACGGCTGGCTTGGTGTCCAGCTCGGTCAGAAGTGTGCTCGGGTGAGCACCGATCGTGCACTGCAAAGTCCAGATCTGAGTCAACAAGCCTCTGTTGGGAGGCGATCGATACGATGGCTTAGACCTTCTCCCGGCGCGCCTCGAATCATCGGTGGGTACCGATGATGGCGCCGACGTCGGCCCCGTTAAGGACCAACGTTCGGAAAAAATAGGTGGTCAAGCCACACGACCGATTAGTACGGGTTAGCTCCACACATTGCTGTGCTTCCACACCCCGCCTATCAACCACGTAGTCTACGTGGGGTCTTCAGGAGCCTTACGGCTCGGGACGCCTTATCTCGAGGGTGGCTTCCCGCTTAGATGCTTTCAGCGGTTATCCAGTCCGAACATAGCTACCCGGCGATGCCACTGGCGTGACAACCGGAACACTAGCGGTTCGTCCAACTCGGTCCTCTCGTACTAAAGTCAGCTCCTCTCAAGCGTCCTGCGCCCACGGCGGATAGGGACCGAACTGTCTCACGACGTTCTGAACCCAGC
>JAYVLW010000577.1:0-22809 GCA_043759315.1 Myxococcales bacterium | reverse complement strand
AGCGCCAACCGCATGGAATCGCTAGCGGCCGACGGTGATCCCGAGCTCCGCCCGGAGGTGCGCCTGCACCATCGCGGCGAGGGTCATCTGCACCTCCGCGTCGAGCGCGGCCGAGGCTTCGCGCCCGAGCCCGCCGACGAGCGCGTACTTCGCGAGCGCGTAGCCGTATGCAGCCGAAACGGCCGTCAACAGCGCGAGCTCGACCTTGTTGATCATCGCCGGCGAGGGCGAGGGATCGAGCGCTGTCGCGACCTGGAGCGAGATGACCTGCAGGCCCTGCGCCTGCAAGCCGAACGCATAGGCCGCCGACGGGCGCTCGCTCGCGAGGAGCCAGCGCATCAGCCGCAGGTGCACGGGGTCCTCGAGGGCCGCGAACAGGATGCCGATCAGCTCGCTGGGCCGCGACAGCGCACCTGCCTGACGCAGGCGCCCGAGCATCGTCTCGCGCAGGGTGCGAATCCGCCGCTCGAGCGCCGCCTCGATCAATCCAGCGAACGTGCCGAAGTAGTGCGTGATCAGGCCGTGGCTCACGCCCGCCTCGCGTCCCACCTCCTTGAGCCCGACCTGGTCCGGCTGGAACTCGACGAACACGCGATCGGCCGCATCCAGGATCTCGAGGCGCGCTTCTTCGGGCGAGCGACGGCGCCGGGCGATCCGGCGCTCTCGACGGGCGACGAGCCGACGACTCCGAGGCATCTCGCGATGATACCCGCGTCCCCGGTGTAGGTGACCTGACGTCATTGTTTTCACGTTGACAATAGCTCGACCGAGACTATTATCAAGGTGACAATATGGACGCCAAGGAGCAGCCCATGACCCCCACCCCCGATCTCTCCGCCCTGTCCCCCGTCCAGCGCTGGTCGCGTGCCCTGCGCGCGCTGGCGCGCGTCGTCGCGAACCCCGAGGAGACCGAGCAGGTCCTGGAGTTCTCGAACTACGCGAACGCCGGCACCATGGGCAACCGCCTCGAACGGTTCTTCAGCGATCCCGCCGGCGCGCGGCTGTACGCCGAGATGCGCGCGATCGACTCCCGGACGATCGATCTCGATGCCCTCGCCGCCTTGCCCGCAGGCACGCTCGGCCATGCATACGCGCAGTTTCTTCGCTCGCGCGGCTTCACGCCCGGCGTGTTCGATGGGCCCCCGCCGAACGTCTCCGACCCACGGACCTCGTACGTGATCCAGCGCGTGCGCCAGACCCACGACCTGTGGCACGTGGTCACCGGTCACAACACCGACCCGGCAGGGGAGATCGCGCTGCAGGCCTTCACGTTCGGGCAGCTGCGCGCACCGAGCACGTTCATCCTGTCCACCGTCGGCACGCTGCGCGGCCTCCGCGAGCAGCCCAGCCTCCCGCGCGATGTCCTCGCCGCGTTCCTTCGCGGCCGCCGCGCCGAGAAGCTGATCACCTTCCCCTGGGAAGACCACTGGGCAACGCCCCTCACCGAGGTGCGCGCGATGCTCGGGCTCCCGCTCGAACCCGTCACCACGAAAGCTGCTGCATGACCTCTCTCTCTCCCCTGTCTCGTTTTCTCTCCGACTCCACCTCCGCCGCGGCCGACGCCGCCGCATCGACCGGGCGGCGAACGCGCCGTCGCGCGAAGCGCACCGAGCGCCGCACGAAGCGCGTCGAGCGCCGCGCTCGCCGGGTCGCCACGCGCGCTGGACGTACACTCCAGCGCGGTGAGCGCCGCGTGTCACGCGCGCTCGCTCGCTTGCAGCGCGCGGTCGCGCACTTCGCCGCAGACCTCGGCTAAGTCCGCGCAAGACAGGTCCACCGTGGCTTGCCAGCGCGGCCCGCAGGGCTAGGCCCCGAGACGCCTCACCGCGGGCACGTCTTGTGCGCCGGAGCGTTGTCCCGGTAGTCCGCGGAATCGACGACCGTGCAGTTCGCACGGATCAACTGGCGGAGCTGATCGAACTCCGAGTACGTCAGCGCCATCGGCGGGAACGTCAGCGGGATCGTCGCCGCCGTACCGATCTGGGTGCGGAGCTCGCCGAGCAGGTCCTGCGCGCGGCCGGTCTCGAAGATCTTCCCGAAGTTCTGCTCGAACGCGGAATACACCGGAGCGTACTGCGCTCCCGTGAGGTGGAGCGCGTTCTCGAACGTGCCCTGCTCCGAGTTCATCGACAGGTTGAAGCTGCCCGAGATGATCTCCTTGCCGTCGACGACCATGTACTTCGAGTGCATCTGGGCCGCGTAGCTCGCGTCCCAACGGTACGCGAACGACTTGAAGCGAACCGTGATGCCGCCATCGACGAGCGTCTTCGCGAACAGGAAGTCGTTGCGCGCGCAGTCCGCCAGCTGCTGCGGCGTCGCCGCGCCGGAGCGGCACGCCGCGAGCTCGGCGAGCTGCGCCGCGTTGCCCGACGCAGAGATGTACTCCTGCTGGTCCAGGTAGACCTTGATGTCGAGGTTCGGGAAGTCGTGCTTCTTCTTGACCAGCGCCTCGGCGACGGGGCGCAGGCGCATGTGGCCGGACGCGATATGGATCGAGGTCTGCGCGCGGTCGATCGCGGCGACCCACTGGTTGGTCACGACGGTGCTGGTCTTGTCGACCGACCACGTGGCGTGCTCGGACCCGCCGAGCTTGAAGTTCGGCGAGGTGAGCAACAACTCGATGCCTGGCTGATCGGGAACGTCGCCGACGGTGATGCTCGCGGTCGACGCTCCCTGGACGGTGGCCGGGCCCACGAAGTCGCGCGAGCCCCACCACAGCTGATCGAACTCGTGCTGGAACGCCGCGGCGATCTCCGCGCTGTTCTCGATGAACATCGTGTTCTCGTCATAGACGGTGGCGCCGGTGTTCGACCAGTTCGCACTACCCATCGCGATCTTCGCGCTGGCGGCCTTGCTCTTGTCGTCGCGCGGACCGTCGACGATCAGGAACTTGTGGTGAAGGATCTTGTTGACCCAGCGCACGTCGATGCCCTGGGCTTCGAGCTTGCCGGACTTCGTCGCGGCGCGCGCCGCAGCATCGACGAGCTTGCGGTCGTCGCTGGCTGTCTCGAACAGGAAGCGAACCTTGACGCCGCGGGTCACCGCATCGGCGAGCGCCGCCGAGATGCCCGCATCGGAGTAGCTGTAGATCGAGATGTCGATCGTCTTCTGGGCGCCGCGGATCATCGTCGCGATCTTCGCGTTGTGCGTCGCCTCCGCCACCTGAGGCGAGAAGATCACGGAGATCTTCGCGCCGGCGCCGCCGACCAGGCCGCGGTCGCGCGCGAGCTCGAGCAAGGCGCTCAAGGTCGCCGGTCCCACGTATGGCACCGCGTCGAGCTCGCCCAGCGTGTCGTACGTGTCGTCATCGGCGGTGCCCGGCTGCCCATCGGCGCCGTTGCGGTGCTTCGTGATGTTGCCGGCGACGCGCGCCGTGAGGTGCGCATCGGCCTTCAGCTTCGCGCTCGTGATCGCGGCGTCGTTGACGAGGGCGAGCACGCCGAGCGCCTCGGGCGAGCCCTCGTCGATGCTGCCGTCGGCCTTGCCATCATGGAACCCATCGGTCTCGCCATCCTCGACCTCGGCGTCCACACACGCTGGCAGGGTGCCAAGAGCCATTGCTGCAATGCCAACAAGCGCGGAGATGCGGACCATGGACAGGGGATGAGCAAGCAGCGCGCCGCGTCAACCTCTTGCGATCTCGCGATCTTGCGAGTGGCCGGCCTGTCCGGTCGCCAGCGTCCGGTGGCGGCCCAAGTAGCCGGCATTCCGGACAACCCGGTACGCCTCAGTCGAGCTCGACGAGCACCCCGCTCACTTCACCGGTCGTGTGATCGACGGTGACCTCGGTGTGCGCGCCGAGCCACGCGCCGACGTAGTAGTCGACGTTCGGCACGCTGGGAAACGTCACGAGCTCGCTGCTCTCTCGGAACGCCTTGAGCGACGCCACGTGCTGCGCGCGGAGCTCCTTCGTGAGTGCGAGGTAGCTCTTTCCGAACTCCGAGTGCTCGTAGTCCGTCGTCCGGAGATACGAGAGGATCGCGTCCGCGGCGTGCTGACGCGTCCCGGCCACGTTGCCCGGCGCCGGCTCGTGGCCATCGACGAAGGACAGCGGGAAGGCGTAGGCCTCGTCGAGCGGCACGTCGGTGGCGGCCGCGAGGACCTTCGTGCGCGCGGTCGCCGACAGCAGCCAGGCACCGGCCTCCGCTTCGAGCCGGCCGGAGATCACCTGACGGACGGTGGAGGCGAGCTCGCTCGCGCGATCGGCGCCGACCAGCCCGTTGCCGTCGGTGGTGAGCGCCGTGAGCAATGGCTCGATCGCGGTCTTCGCAGCCGTGATCTGCGCGGCGTCGATCATGCCGCCGACGGTACGCCGGCACGTGAGGACCTCGATCGCCTCGCCGCAGGTGGCGGTGCCCAGCGCACCATCGGGCAGCGAGAGCAGGCACGCCGTGCGCGCGTCGGTGCAGGTCGGCGACGGGTAGAGCTCGTAGACATCGCCCTGGGTCAGGCCGAGCTTCTTGATGGCGAGGTTCAGGGGCGCCTTGATCGTCGACGTCGACGTGCCGGTGGTGAACGCCGCGGTGATCGCGACCTCTCCGCCCGGCTGCGTCAGGGTCTGGAGCTGGTCGTAGTCGACGTCGAGCTCGAAGTGTGTCGGATCGACGAGGCGCACCGTGCCGGTGGTCGCGGTCAGCGAGGCCACCGCCTTCGTCGAGCGGCCCTTGACGCGATACACGGTGTGGCCGGCCTCGACGACCGGCGTCAACTCGGCGGTGAGCGCGAGGGTCGACGAGCCGTGGGTGGCGCCCAGGCGCGGACGGACCGTGATGCGCGCCGTCAGTTGATCAGGGCGCGACGCCGAGTGCACGAACCCGATGCCGGTGAACAGATTGACCCCGTTGGCGACCATCGTTGCCTGCGACACGGGCCACGAGATCTCGAACACGCGCGCCGACTTGATCCGTGGTTCGCCGTAGATGTCGTCGAAGACGTACTCGCGAACACCATCCTCCGCGAGGTTGCGGCTGGTCTTGCCGCGCAGCACGAAGTCATCGCCGCGGCGCTCGAGCAGCTTGTTCACCCACAGGGTGGTGTCGCCGGTGCGGACGGAGAGCTCGCTGGCGGCATCCGCCTTGCCATCGTCCTCATCGACGGTGACCTCGTCGGTCTCGGGATCACCGGGATCGGTGGCACACGCGGAGAGAGAGATCACTACGGCGAGCAGGCTCGTGAGACGCATGAGCGATCGCGCAGGTGCAACGACCGTGCGCGTCACGCCCCTGCGATCTTCGTCGGTTGGCCTGCGTCCGAGGCACCTCGGTGGCAACTCGAGTGGCCACTACCGGCGCTCGCGCTCCTGCAGGTAGCTCTTTCCCTTCGTCATCAGCGCCCGAAACCCTTCGAGGTCGTTCGCGCGGACCACGCTGCGCAGGCGCTCCACCGCGTAGAGCAGGGCTGCGAGCGACTCGGAGCCGTAGTCGTTGAGGGTCTGGATCTCGAAGTACAGATCCGGATTCTCCGCCGCGACCTTCGCGGCAACGCCGAGCTGCGCATCGAACGTCGTCGACGACAGGGTCGCGAGCTTGCGCGAGGCCTCGCCGCTCTCCGCGAGCGCGGTGAAGAACGCGATGTTGAGCGCGTGCGACAGCCCGAGCACGTACGCGATCAGCCGATCGTGGCTCTCGAGATCCATCTCCACGAGCGTCGCCATCGTCGGCTCGAACAGCGCACGCGCCGCGGCGGTCGCGGCGGGCGCGCCGAGATCGACGAAGATCACGTGACGCCCGCTGAGAAGCTCCGTATCGGGACCGAACATCGGGTGCACGCTCGTCACCTGCCCGCCTGCCGCGCGTAGCGCCTGGAGTCCCTTGCGCAGCGGGCTCTTCAGCGAGCCAACATCGAACACAACTCCCTTCGGTGGCGCTGCGGCCATCGCTTCGAGGATCTCGCCGGTCGCCGGCATCGGTGCCGCGATCACGATCATCTCGTGATCGAGCGCGATCGCCTTCCAGTCGTGGTGGCGCGTGATGCCGACCGGACTGTCCCCGTGAGGATCGGCGATCTCCACCGTGTAGCCTTGCGCGCCGAGGTAGCGGACGAACCACCGCCCCATGTGGCCGCAACCGCCGATCACGAGCACGCGGCGCCCGCTGCCCTCGCCCGCCGCGGCGACGGTGTCCTTCTCCTGGACCGTCAGCGAGCCACGGATCAGCGCGAGGATCAGCTCCTCGCCGAGCTGTGGCGTCAACCCGTGCTCGACGGCCGACGCGCGTGCCCGCTCGACGACATCGCGCTCCTGCCGGTAGTCACGCGTGGGAATGCCGGCATCGCGCTTGATCTGCCCGATCTTCTGCGCCAGCGCCTGCCGACGAGCGACGAGCGCGAGGATGTCGCGATCGATCTGCCCGAGCTCGGTGCGGTGTGAGTCCAGTCGCGTGCGCGCGTCATCGGCCATTCGCCGACGATATCAGTTCGGCAGAGGCGACACGTTCGAGCTGAGGACCGCATCCCGGCGCATCGACCTCGTGCTGGTGAGCTACCCCACCGAGCGTGCGTAGCCAGTCCTGTCGTGGAGGACCCAGTTGCGACGGCAGCGGAACGCATCGCTGGCAGCGGCGACGATGCGATCGGCCACCGCCGGGACCACCGCCACGCGGTCGAGCGCCTGACCGAGCTCCCGCCAGCGCTTCCCGACGACACCGTGGTAGGAGCTGAGATACGCGGAAGCCACCTCCATCTCGCGCGGCAGTCGCGTCGCCAGATGGCGGCGGATCATGTTGTGCGCGAGCGTATTGCGCTCGACCACGTAGAGCCAGCCCATCGCCTCGGCGACCCCCCGGAACTGCGGGATCGCGAGGCACAGAGGAAGCGCCGTGACGTCGGCCGGCCGCACGCCAATGGCCATCAGATCCTGCGCGAGGAATCCTGCCCGCGATCGCGCGCGAACCTCGACCTCGATCTCGAGCTTCGGCGTCATCGCGATCGCGGAGTCCAGCGGTGCCTCGAAGCCGTACACGCGCATCAGAAACACGAGGTACTGGGTGGAGGTCACGTCGGTGCCGAACAGCGCGTCGAGGTCCGCGTCCGCCTCGCGGTGATGACCGCGCGTCTCCTCGGTGAGACGCTCCACCATCCAGGATCTTGCAACCAAGCCAGGGAGCAGTGCAAACCTGGGGTAGTTCGCGCTGGAGATCGAGCCGCAGCAATCTTGGGGGCTTGGCGATCGGGAAGGGCCGACCGCGCGCAGGAGCACGCGCGCCGCCGCACGGCGTCGCAAAAACTACCTATGTCGGAGTCCGCGCCACGACGACCTTGGCGACGAGGTGCGCCTCGGTCACCGGGCTCGTGAAGCCCACCTCGGAGACGAGCGCTGCGAGATCGTCTTCGAGGTAGTCCTCGTAGAACGGCTCGTGGAACTCGCGCGGGAACTCGCGCAAGGCAGTCGCGATCTCGCGGCTCTCGACGAGCTGCGCGCTATCCTCGATCACGAGCAGACCACCCGGCTTCGCCACGCGGAGCATCTCGCGGACGACGTTGCGGCGCGCGTTTCGCGGCAGCTCGTGGAACATGTACGTGCTCGTCACGATGTCGAACGTGGCATCTGCCCACGGCAGCGCCTCGCCGTTCTCGATGGCGAGCGTGAGCTCCGGCACCTCGGAGAGCCGCCGGCGCGCCGCGCGGATGTAGGCCGGCGAGAGATCCACGCCGTGCAGCTGCATCGTTGGATGTGCGACCGAGATCTGGTGAAGGGTGCGGCCGGTTCCGCACCCGATGTCGAGCAGACGAAGGCGGTCGCCGCGAGCGCGCGCGTACCTCGTGATCGGCGGGATGACCTGGCGCCGCATCACGTCCGCGGTGCCGCGGAACAGCAGCTCGACGCCGAGCTCGTAGACCTCGGCCGAGTGGTCGCTGAAGTAGCCGTCGGTCTGCCAGTGGAAGTTCCGGCGGTAGTACGCCGGGTAGCGCTGCTTGTCGACGACCGGAATGTCCTTGTAGTCACCGCGCCGCATCCGGCGGACCACCTTCGGCGTGTCACGCATCAGGCGCGGCAGCGCGCGCATGTACTGGCGCACCGGGACATCGAACAGCAGCTCCCGGGGATACAACCCCGCTTCGACGTTCGCGAGATCGCGCGCATGCAGCGCGTCGCGGCGGCGCAGCACCGCGCGCAGCTCCGCCACGTCGACCTTCGGGCGAGGCGTTCGGGTGACCAGCCGAGCCGCCTCCTGGAGCACGGTCGCGTTGATCAGAAACGACAGGTGCTGAGAGCGATAGGCGAGCCGGTCGAACAATCGGAGCATCAGGTCACCTTGCGGCGCCGCCGCAAGACCACCGTACCGATCGCGAGGCTGAGCGCCAGGGCAGCCGGACCGCCGCTCGTATCCCCGGCCTCGCAGCAGCCTGGAGGCGGCTTCTTGACCACGTCGCCGATATCGTCGGGCGCGCCGTCGCCCACGGCCGGGCAGACGATCACAGTCGAGGTGATGCCGAGCTGGTTCTTGAGCGCGCACCACGCTGTCGGCGAGAGGTTCGGGCAGCTCGCGGGGTTCGAGTTGTAGGTCGTGTCCGGGCAGTCGTAGACGCACTGGTCGTGCTGCCGCGTCCCCGCGCCGCAGTCGACGGGGCCGGTGATGTCCTGGTAGCGGAGCACCTTGGTCCACGTCACGAGATCCGTCGTCTTCATGATGCCGGCGTCGTCGGACGGCGTCTGCATCGCGCCGAAGTTCTGCGTGCACGCCCACAGCTCCCCCGCCGCGTTCTCGGCGAGGCAGTTGATGTGCGGTGGGTTCGCGACCGTCTCCCACGTGGTGTTGCTCGGGCCGCGCGACACGAAGGTTCCCGAGTTGCGCGTCGCCGCGACCAGGTCGCCGTTCGCGCGCGCGATGAACGAGATCTCGTCGTTCTTCTCGAAGATCTTCGTCCAGCTCGTGCCAGCGTTGTCGCTGCGGTAGATCGCGTCCCCGATGCTGGTGCTCTGCAGCGAGACGCGCGCGAACACGGTGTTCGGCTGGTTCGCCTTGATGCCGACGATGTCGATCGTCGAGTTGTTCGTCGTCGTGAACGTGTTCGCCGTGATCGCCTGGAAGCTGGTGCCGCCGTTATCGCTCCGGTACAGCTGGAACACGCGCACACCGCCGGGAAGGCGATACCCGGAGAGGTACACGCGGGTCGGATCGCTCGGCGCGACCTCGAGGCTGTTGTACCAATCACCGTTCATGCCGGCGGTCGCCGACGTCGGGAACGTCACGCCGTCGTCGGTGCTCTTGTAGATCTTCGCGTCGGCGGTGAGCCCCGCGCCCGGATCGTCGACCTGGGCGGCGGCCATGAACAGCGCGCCGGTCGACGACTGCGTGATCGACGAGAAGAACTTCTTCTGGAACGTGGTCGGAGCGAACGTGCAGCCATCGCGATTGACGAGCGAGCCGTCGAACGTCGTCGCGAACAACGCACCGCTCGGGGCGTAGACATAGTCGGGATCGAACATGCCGCCGTAGAGCACGGCCTTCTCGCACACCCAGTGCCACGTGGCGCCGTTGTCGTGCGAGATCACCATGCCGAACGTCATGCCGGCCGCGATGTCCTGCTGGTGGCCCTGACGGAAGTTGATCGTCGACGCGTTCGGTGCGCGCCCGTTCGCGTGCGCGAGGCCGGGCACCACCAGGAGGATGAACAGCGCGAGACGCCTCAGCATGCCCGTCGAGGGTATCGCGTCGAGTCGACGGGGGGAACCCGAGACCGCGTGGGCAAGCTCACGGTCCCTGACCCCTGCCGCCCGGGAGCCGCGCCAGAGCATCAGCCAAGGCCGATCTCGCGGAGACGTTGCTCGAGGTACTGCCCGGCCGTGAGCCTCGGGTAGTTCGCCACGCCACCGGTACGGGCGACGCAGCTCGGCAGCGGCGAGAGATCCACGTTCGCGCGCGCGTGGATGAAGCACGGCATCGAGAACCGTTCGCTCGAAGCATCGCCGGGGTTGACCACCCGGTGCGTGGTGCTCTTGTAGAGCCCATTGGTGACGTTCTGCAGCATGTCGCCCGCGTCGACGACGATCGTGTCGAAGCCGGTGTGGATCGGCATCCACGTGCCATCGTGGCGCCGCAGCTCGAGGCCCTCGGACGTCGCCCCGGAGAGCAGCGTGATGAGGTTGATGTCCTCGTGCGCGGCGGAGCGCACGGCGCCTGGTGGGACGTCCTTGGAGACGGGTGGGTAGTAGAGAACGCGGACGATGGTGTCGCTGTCGGTCGTCATCTCGCGGAACTGGCGCGAAGGCTCGTCGAGGTACTCGGCGGCAGCCTCGAGCAGGATCCCGCCGAGCCCTTCGAGGTGGCGATACAGCTCGACGAGGGTGGGACCGAACGCGGGGACCTCGCGGGGCCAGAAGTTCGGGCCGAACAGGCGATGGACCGGATGATCGTCGGGGACATCCGGGCGCCCGATCTGCCAGAACTCCTTGAGGTCGGGTGCGGTGGAGTCCTTCGCGTGCTCGCGGCCAAAGCCGGTGAAGCCACGCTGGCCCTTCTTCGCCGCGTCGTGATAGCGGGACTTCGTGGCGAGCGGGAGGTGGAAGAACGTGCGCGCCACGCCGTAGGCGCGCTGCATCAGGGCGTCCGAGACGCCGTGGTTTCGCACCGCGAAGAAGCCGGTGGCGGTGAGTGCCTCGCCAACCGTCTTCACGAAGCCCTGGCGCGCCGCGCCACCGCTCGCCCAGTCGGTGAGGTCGACCACGGGGATGTTCTGAGCTGCCATCGCCACCGAGTTTAGCCGCGCATCGCTCTCCGAGCGAGGGCATCGATCCGTTCGCGCGGCGCGAGCACGAGCGCCTCCTTCTCCGGCCGCGTGAGCTGCTTGAACGCGTACTCCACCCGCAGCGCACCGCCCTTGGTGCGACAGCGCCGGGTCAGCACCACCGTGAGCGGACCGCGACCTCGCGTGTAGCGCGCCCCCTTGCCGGCATCGTGGGCGGCGATCCGCGTCGCCACGTCGGTCGCGATGCCGCAGTATAGCGAGTCATCGGCGCAGCGCGCGACGTAGACGTACCACCACCGCACGGGGCGAGTGTACGCTCGTCTGTGGTGGACGACCGCGACGACGCGACGATGCCCGAGGCGCAGGCGGTCAACACCGATCCCTCGCCGCGAGACACGGCGAGCAACCTCGGTGAGCGCTACGAGGTGGGGCCGCTGCTCGGGCGCGGCGGCATGGGAGAGGTCCGGCTCGCACGTGACCTGCGGATCGATCGAGAGGTGGCGGTCAAGCTGATGCGCGGCGCGCACCGGGACGACGTCACGCTGGGGCGCTTCTTCCGCGAAGCGCGAGTCCAGGGCGTCCTCGAGCATCCCGCGGTGGTGCCGGTTCATGACCTCGGCATCGATCACGACGGCAACCCGTACTTCGTCATGAAGAGGTTGTCGGGCACCACGCTGCACGACGTGATCGCAAACCCGAACGCGGAGCGGTGGCCACGGCGCACGCTTCTCGCCCGGCTGATCGACGTCTGCCTCGCGATCGAGTTCGCGCACACGCGCGGCGTGATCCATCGCGACATCAAGCCGGCGAACATCATGCTCGGTGACTTCGGCGAGGCCTACGTGCTCGACTGGGGCCTCGCGCGGATCTCCGATGAGGGCGACTCGTTTCGAGCCGTGGCGCCGTTGTCCGGAGACGGCAGCGAGCAGACCGTCGCCGGCGATCTGCTCGGAACACCCGGGTACATGTCGCCCGAGCAAGCGCGCGGAGAGGTGGTCGACTGGCGCACCGACGTGTACGGGCTCGGATGCGTGCTGTTCGAGATCCTCACCGGGACTCCGGCGCTCTCGCGCGGGTTCGCCGGGCTCGCGGAGAGCATCTCGTCGCCGCACCACCGCCCGTCGGAGCGGACCACCGGCGTGCCGCCGGAGCTCGACGATCTGTGCGTCCGCGCGACCGCGGCAGAGCCGAGATCGCGGCCCAAGGCGCGCGACGTCGCCGACGCGATCCAGGCGTACCTCGACGGAGACCGCGATGTCGCGCGGCGGAGGGAGCTCGCCAGTGCAGCGGTCCGCGCCGCGCAGGCCGCGAAGGCCTCCGGCGACCGAGCGACGGCCATGCGCGAGGCCGGTCGCGCGATCGCGCTCGAGCCGGACCATCAGCGCGCGCAGGAGCTGCTCGCTGCACTCCTGTTCGAGCTCCCCGACACGCTGCCCGCCGAGGCGCTCGCGGCCGCCGATCGCGAGCGAGGCGAGGTTCGCCAGCGCATCATCCGCAAGGCCGCGATCACCTATCTCGTTGCCGCCGCCGTCCTCTCGATCACGTTCGCTCTTCCCGTTCGCCACGCCTGGCCGATCGTGTTCGGGATCGTCGCGAGCCTGGCCACGGCGTCGTTGGCCTACGTCATGTCCCGGCGCCCGATGCCGATGGTCTCGCCGGTGTTCCTCGCGTTCACCATCGTGAACTGCACCGCGCTCGCCGCCACGGGCCTGCTGTTCGGCATCGTGTTGCTCCTGCCGATGTTCCTGATCGGCTCGCTGTCGGCGTTCATGTCCCAGGCGACGCGCCATTCGCCGTGGACGCTGGTGGTGATCCATCTGATCCCGGTCGCCTTGCTCGTCACGCTCGAGCTCTCGGGGGTCCTGCCGCGCTCGTTCGATATCGTCTCAGGAACGCTCGTGATCACACCGTATGCGCTGGAGCTCTCGCCGATCTCGCTGGCGGTGGTGTTCGTGCTGTCGCTGGTGGTGCAGATCGGCAGTACGTTCGATATTCAGTTCGGCTTCCGCCGGGCGCAGGAGGCCGCGCAGAACAAGATCCATGCGCAGACCTGGCACCTGAAACAACTTCTGCCGCGCTCGAACGCACTCGACACGGGCCCGACGCCGAAGTCCTAACCGACCTTGTGCTCGATCTCGGGCTCGGAGGCGAAGAACTGGTTGCGCTTGGGGTCGTTGAACCGCTTGTAGTCGATCAGCCACGGCGTCACCGTCGCCGTGCCGTTCTCGAGACGGATCGTGGCCGCCATCGGCGTCACCGTGCGGTAGCTCGAGTCCTCGGGCAGATCGTTGTTGTCGGCGCCGCCGGCGGAGAACAGCGTGATCAGCGACGTCTGGTCCGAGTACATCGGCTTCACGCCCGCGTCGACCTTCTCGTGTCCGCGGACCATCATCGAGCAGCCCAGCTTCTGCATGAACGCCTCGAACTGCAGCTTGCCGAACGGGAACCGCGCGTTCTGGGCCTGGAGATCGTCGGGAATGTAGTCGGCGGTGGAGGGATCGCTCCACAGCATCTGGAACCGGATGTCCGGATCGTTGAGCGCCGCCATGTCGGGCAGCTTCGACTTGATGTCGACGTCGCGCGGAATGCCCGCGTGCACGAACATCAGGTCGTCGAAGAACAGCATGTTCGGGAGCTCCTCGAACATCTTCATGTACTCGGCGAACACCTCACCGCTCATGTGGCCGATCAGCGTGTTGATCGCCTCGGCGGGCTTCACGCCGCCGTAGATGCGACCGCGATACTCGATGTAGTACTCGTGGTTGCCGCGCAGCGGGAACACGTGATCCGGCGCCGCGAGATAGAGCTGCATCACGGCGCGCAGCACGCCGTTGTAGCTGAACCGGCCGCGATCGATGTAGTCGCCGAGCAGCACGAGCTTCGGCTCGGGCTTCGTCTTGTCGAGCTTCCACGCCTCGAGCTTGGCGAAGAAGTCGGCCTGCAGCAGCGCGCCCTTGAGGCAGCTGTAGCAGCCGTGCAGATCGCCGAGCACGGTCAGCTCGTAGATCTTGGTGGGATCCGCCGGGTGGACGTAGACATGACCGTCGAGGAACGGCTTCTCCCCGGCGAAGTCCGCGATCGTGGTGCGCCCGACCAGCTTGTTCGTGCCCGCGAGTCGCTGCTCGGAGAGCTTGCTGACGAACCGACTCATCAGCTCGAGGTCGGCTTCGACCTGCTTGTTGATCAGCGTCGGGTCGGCCGAGTAGTGCTGCTCGAAGCCGGCGAAGAACGGGTGATCGTCCAGCCGCGACTTCGCACCCGCGATCGGCTGGGCGATCGCGACCCGGCTCTGCTCGCGCAGGATCTCGATGTCCCCGGGCGAGAGCGCCGAGGTGGAATCGAGCAGCGAGTCGAGCTCGTCGCGGAACTTCTTCTCCGCCGGATGGACGCTGCCGTCCGCGTAGATCAGCTCGTCGACCGTCGCGAGTAGCTCGTGCTGGTTGTCGCGATCGAAGGTCTGGAAGATCTCGTAGCTGCGCAGCTTGAGCTTCGCGTAGACGAACTTCTCCACATCCTCGCCGTCCGCGACGGCTTCATCGAACAGATCTCTCACGCTGCGATCGATCTGCTCGAACACCTCGTGGAAGTGCCCGACGAACTTGTTCACGATCTCGTCGCGGGTCTTCGCATCGGCATCCGGCATCGCTGCCTTCGCGCGCGCGGTGACAAGCTGACGGATGTAGATGCGGACGAACGTCTTCTCGGTGAAGTCGAACTCGCCATCGATGTACCCGAAGGCCGTCAGGTAGAAGATGATGGCGTTCATCTGCTGCTCGGCGACGTCGGGATTCGTGCTGAAGGTGAGCATACGACTGGGCAAAGCTTGCCCCGTCGATCGAGGTCGGTGCAAGGGCACGGGGGCGCGGGCTGGAGTATGATTACCGTGTGCGGCCCGGGGTCCTCGCGGTGGTCTGTGCGCTTGCATTCGCAACGGCCGCGCATGCCGATCCGCAGCTCGAGGCCAGCGGCTTCACGGGTGTGGTCTATCTGCCCGAAGCGAGTCAGCTCGGCGATTCGTGGGCTCCGGATCAGGTTCCCGGCACGGCTCCGCTCGTCGGTGCGCGCCTCAACATGCTCGGGCAGCCATTGTTCGAGCAGAACGGCCTCGTGGTCCAGTTGGGCGTCGAGCTCGAGCTCGCGATGGCAGCGGCGTTCACCGGCGGCACGGCGATCGCGGACGGCGGCCGGATGTCGTACTTCGCGCCCGTGTTCGGGTGGCGCGCGCATCTGTTCACGCGGATCACGGCCAACGACGCCGTCCAGATGCACCTGGTGGCGGGCGCCGGCGGCGAGACGGTGGCGTCGTCGTCTCCGTTCATGCGCAAGGAGACAGATCCGGTGCTGTACTGGGGCCCCGGGTTCGCGGTCCCGGTCGGAGATGGCGCGTGGCAGATCCGCGTCGATGGCCGCCACGGCCTGATGCCGGCGAAGGGCGGCGGGCTGACCTCGACGTTCGAGGTGCAGCTCGGCGTGGCCACGGTGTTCGGGCTACCGCAGAAGACGCGGATCGCTCCGCCACGGCGAGACGTGCCGCCACCGCAGCCGATCGTGGACGAGAACGACGCGGATCGCGACGGCCTCCCGGATCGCCTCGACAAGTGCCCCACCGAGCAGGAGACGCCGAACGGGCTCACCGACGACGACGGCTGCCCCGAGCCCGATGGCGACGGCGACAACGTGATCGGCGACGCCGACAAGTGCCCCGACCAGGCCGAGGACCTGGACGGGTTCGAGGATGGAGATGGCTGTCCCGAGCTCGACAACGACGGCGACGGCCTCGCCGACGTTCGTGACAAGTGCCCCCTGGAGCCCGAGGTCCGCAACGGCTTCGAGGACGACGATGGTTGTGCCGACACCGTCCCGGTCGGGATCACGAAGACGCTCGCGGGCACGCAGAAGGTCACGTTCGAGCCGAATCGCGCGCGCGTCGCCTCGAAGGCGAAGGAAGCGCTCGCGAACGTGGTCGTGCTGCTCAACGAGTACGCATCGATCAAGATCGTCGTCATCGCGCACCCGCCGAACAAGGGCGGCGAGGAGCTCGCCCGCCGCCGCGCCGACGCCGTGAAGTGGCACCTGATCGACGAGGGGATGATCGCCCAGGAGCGGGTCGAAACCCGGGTCGGGGACGTCAAGAAGTCCCCGATCGAGCTGCAGCTGATCGTGCGCTGATCGTATGCTTCGGCGATGAAGCTCTCTCGGATGGCTCTGATCGGTACTCTGTTGGTCGCGAGCACAGCCGCGGCGGACTCCAAGTCGTGGGCGGCGCTCAAGGGCAGGCTCCCCGCGGGTGCGACCATCGTTGGCGGCGCGGACGTCGCGGCGATCCGGGGGACGCCTTCGTTTCCGAAGGCGCTCGACTTCTTCCGCGGAGAGGACAAGGACATCGGCGCGATGCTCGATCTCATCAAGGCGACGTGCGGGATGGAGCTGCCGGCGATGCTCGGCGACATCGCGTTCACGCTCGACGCGAAGGAGAAGGGCGTCGTGGTCCTGGGCCTGTCGGGGACGGACCAGACGAAGGTCACCGACTGCGTGACGAAGGTCGTCGCGAAGGTCGAGCCGAAAGCGAAGCTCAGCGCAAAGGTCACCGGCAAGATCACCGCGTACTCGGTCGGCTCGGATGAGACCATCTTCGCGGCCTGGCTCGCACCCGACGTGGTCGCGATCTCGATCGACGCGAACAGCCAGGCGCCGCTCGACGCGATCCTGGCCGGCGCCCCGGCCTCGGGCGATCTCGCGACGTACCTCGGCAAGACCACCACCACGGCCGCCGCCTGGGCCGCGTTCAACGTGAATGAAGATGGCCTCAAGGGCGGCTGGGGCACCCTGACCCTCGGCAAGACGATCGCGCTCACGTTGCGCATGACCGGCACGACCCCGAAGGAAGGAGAGAAGGCGCGCAAGGAGGCGAAGGACGCGCAGAAGAAGGGCCTCCAGCGCAGCGCGAAGCAGCCCGAGCTGAAGAAGGTGTTCTCGGCGATGAAGGTCGGCGGCATCGGCGCGGAGGTCACACTCGACGCGTCGATGGCCGAGTCGTCGATCCCCGCGCTCCTACCGGCGTTCGACAAGGTGTTCTAGCGTCATCGCCGCCCACGAGGCGTACTCGCGGAGGAGCCAGCGCACGGCGCGGCGGCGGTCGGTGTACTCGAGGCTGTCGGCGATGTGCCAGACATGGGCCTCGAGGCCCGCGGCTCGGAACAGCCGAGCGGCGCGGCGGCCGTGAAACGGCTGGGTCACGAGCCACACCCGGCGCGCGCCCAGGGGCGCGAGCAGCCTCGCGGTGTGCCGTGCGTTGTCGACGGTGCGCAGCGCTGCACGCTCGACGAGCACCTCCACGACGCCCCGGGCACGCAGCGCGTCGGCGAGGACATCCGCCTCGGCGCGGCCGGCTCCGCCGGTCACCCCTCCCGTGGCGACGACGAGCGGCGCACCGCCCGCGTGGAACAGCGCCGCCGCGGCCCGCACGCGCTCGGCGAGCACCGGGGTCAGTTCGTCGCCGGGCCCGAGCGGTGCGCCGAGGACCACGATCGCATCGAGCACCTGCAGCGGCTCGCGGATCACGAGCGGCGCTTCGAGCGCGCGCGCGATCAGATCGATCATGGACTGTCGAGGCGGTCCGGAAGGTCGGCGACCACGTAGGCGAGCACCGCCATCGCCGCCACCGCATCGGCGAGCTGCGCGGGATCGACCTTGTCCAGCGTGTCGGCCTCGCTGTGGTGAACATCGAAGTAGGTGCGATTGGCGGACTCGAGGTTGAGCGTGGGCACACCTCCTGCGATCATGGGCTCGACGTCGGTGCCCGCGCGGTCGGAGGGCACGATCTTCGACGCACCGAGCGGACGGAGCAGCGACGCGAGCTCTGTCATCCGCGCGACGACGCGCTTCTGCGTCTCCGGCTTGCTCGCCACCCAGAAGCCGCGCGGCGAGAACCCGCCCCCATCGGACTCGACCGCGAGCACGGTCTTCGGCAGCTCCGCCGCGTGATCCGCCGCGTACGCCTTGGCGCCGCGTACGCCGTTCTCCTCGTTCGTGAACAGCACCACGCGGATCGTGCGCCTCGGCTGCAGGCCGAGCTTCTTCAGCACCGTGATCGCCTGCATCATCGTCACGCAGCCGGCTCCGTCGTCGTGGGCGCCCTGCCCCACATCCCACGAATCGATGTGGCCGCCGATCACCACGATCTCGTCGGGTGCCTCGCGCCCCACGAGCTCGCCGATCACGTTCGCACTCTCCGCATCCGGGAGCACCTGCGACTCGAGCCGCAACGAGACGCGGACGGGACCAGCCGCCGCGAGCCGCGTGATCATCTCGGCATCCTCGACGGTGACCGACGCCGCGGGGATCTTCGGCTGCGCCTCGTCGTACTTGAGCGCACCGGTGTGGAGCGTGCGGAGCGAGTGCGGCGTCACCGAACGCACCAGCACGCCGACCGCCCCGAACTTCGCGGCGAGCGAGGGCCCCTTCGAGCGATACGGTACGGCGACGCCGTAGCCGTAGTTGCCCTTCTCCTCCGTCCACGGCGGCATCGCGACGTCGTAGAGGACGATCGCGCCCTTGATCGCCGCCGCGCGACCCTCGAGCTCGGCGAAGTCGTGGATCACCACCACGTTTGCCGTCAGGCCGCCCTTCGGTGTCGGGACCGTGCCGCCGAGGCCGAGCACGGGCAGCGGACGGGCGACCGGCACGAGCAGCGCGGCTTCCTCGATCCCACGCACCCAGTGCGGAACCATCACCTTCTCGGTCCGGACCTGATGGCCATCGTCCTTCATCGTCTGTGCCGCCCACGCGATGGCGCGCTCGAGCTCCGGCGATCCGGACAGGCGATGCCCGATGCGATCGGTCAGCTGCGCGAGCTTCGCGTAGGCACCTCGATCCGCCTGAGCTGCCTTGATGATCCGCGCCGCCACGTCGCGATATCGATCGGCGATCGATGCAGCAGGCACGACGGTGGGACCGTAGCTGCTGGTATCGGAGACCCACGCGGCGACGTGGTCACCACCGCGGGGGGGCAGCGCGCAGGCGGCGAGCGCCACCAAGGGAAGCGCCAGCCTCACGATGACTCCAGCTCCGAGGGCTGCTCCACCGGCGCGGCCGGCAGACCCCGCCTGCCGATCTCGACCAACAGCTCGACGACGAGGACGAGGCGCTCGGCCTGGGTTGCCGAGCGACCGAGCGCGAGGTCGGAGAGCGGCATCGGATGATCGAGCGGCGCCCCACGCCCCGGATAGACACGGTAGCGCAGGCCCTCCTTGTCCCAGTACGCGAGCCAGCCATCGAGCGTTGTCACCGCGCGCGTGCGCAGATCCTCGTCGAGGAGCTTGCTGAAGGCGAGCGCGCTCCCGCGGGTCTTGAAGCGCTCGTCGAACTGGGTGTCCCCGGTCCGGAACTGCGGCGCCGCCGGAGGTCCCGCGGGATTCGCACCGAGGGCACGCGGAGCGATCGCCCACATGGTCAGCGTGGCGCCGCGCAGCTCGTCGATCTCGCGACCGACGACGACATCGAGCGCGAGGACGCAGCCATCGATGCGCTCGACCCGCACCCGCACTTGAAGTCCGCCGACCTCGCCGACCACCACCGTGGAGACGAGCCCGCCCTCGCCGCGCGTGGTCAAGCTGTGGACGGCGGCGAGCGTGCGCTTGAGGCCCTGGCTCACGGCTCCCGCGTAGGTCGCCCACGTCGGGTCCGGGATCGGCGGCGTCTCGTTCGCGATCGGCTGCTGCGCGAGCTCGTCCTCGCGGACGTGGCGCACGGCCTGCGCGATCATCAGCGAGCCGAGAAGCGGCAACAGGTAGTGATGCGGCCAATGGAAGCCGTAGCCACCGAGGAGAACGAACGCGAGCCCCAGTCCGACCTGGCGCCGCCCCGCGCTGGCTGCCCACGCACACGACGCCAGGGTCCACGCGAGCGTCGCGAGGGCGAGCAGGTAGAGCGCGAGCCGTGGATCGGCCTGGCTCTCGTTGAGCTCGATGCCGATCGCGAGCGCCGCTGCCTTCGCGACCACCGGGTAGTAGGCGCGCGCCAGGACCGCGCCGAGCGCGGCGGCGCCCATCGCGATCACGACCGGCCCCGGCTTCGTCACCGCTCGAGCGAACGGACGGGGCGCGAAGCAGTACGGCGAGACCAGCGCGGCGAGCGAGAGCGCGATCACACCGATGCGCGAGAGATCCGAGCCCGGGCCATCGAACTGGTTCTCGGGCCAGAGGAACACGGCACCCAGCGCATTCGCCGTGTGGAGCAGCAGCGGCACCGCGATCACCGGAAGCCCGATCTGGATCCCGAGATCGCGCTCGCGCCCGATGCCGCTCGCACATACGGCGATCACGGCGAAGGCGAACAGCGCTTCGAGCAGCACGGTGAGCGCGGCCGGCGCCGAGACCACCAGGGGGATCGCGGCGAACACGGCAGCGACGCCGACCAGCGCGACCGCGACGAGCTCGCGGATCTCGCTCCGCGCCCTCACGGCTGCGATGCAGCGCTGACCGATCGCGACCGCGGCGAGGACGCCCGCGAAGTAGAACAGGAACAGCCCGGCGTAATCGAGGGCGGTGTGCCAGAACGGGGGCGAGCCCGTGCCCGGGCGTAGGAGCGGAACGGCAACGCGGTTGATCACGATCTCGAGCACCGCAACCACCGCGAGCACGTGGACCACGGTGATCCGATCGAGGAACGCGCCCGTCGGAGCCTTCTTCGGCGCGTCGTCGACCTCGCGCGGAGCCTTCGCCCCCTCGCGGTTCGCGCGCTGGAACCCGAGCATGCCGTTGAGCACCAGCATCAGACCCGTGCCGAACAACAGGCCGTTCCTGATGTCGACGTCGCCCTTCATCACCGCGATCCACGCCGCGGCCGCGATCACTGCAACCCCACCGATGGTGGTGGCCATCGGCCCTGGGAATCGGCGCACGGACAAGTCCGAAAACCGTAGCCTTCTAGAGGGGTTGGGTCAAGGACGGCGCCAGAAACTGGGCCCCGACCCGTCACCCGGCGATATCCTACACACGGTGAAGTCCTCTGGCAGAGCGCTCATGTTCCTCGGATTGCTCTCGGTTTCGGCGCCGGTGGCCGCCGCGCCGACCGTGGTGCTCGATCCCGGCCACGGGGGATCGAACCCGGGCACGAAGGGTGCCGGGCTCCACGAGAAGCAGCTGACGCTGGTGATCGCGAACCTGGTCGCCACCAAGCTCCGCACCGCCGGCATCACCACCCTGCTGACCCGCTCCGACGATCGCACGCTCACGCTGCGCCAGCGCGTCGCGACCGCGAACCTCCGCGCGGCGGATCTGTTCGTGTCGATCCACGCCAACGCATCTCCCACGCGCACGCAGCGCGGCTACGAGACCTTCGTGCTGACCGCGCGCGGCGTGGATATCGATGGCCGCGCGCTCCGCAGCGACACCACCACACCGCGGTCCGGCGTGGATCCCGACATCGCGCTGGTTCTCGACGATGTCGAGCGCGGCGCCTCGCAATGGGAGGCCGCCGACCTCGCCTCGCGCATGCAGCGCTCGTTGCGTGATCGCCGCGGCAAGGAGGGAGATCGCGGAGTTCGCCAGGACGCGCATCACGTCCTGCTCGGTGCGACCATGCCGGCCGTCCTCGTCGAGGTCGGCTTCCTCGATCATCCGATCGAGGGCAAGGAGCTCGCCGATCCGGCCGTCCAGCAGCAGCTCGCGAACGCGATCGTCGAGGCGATCACCGAACAGCTCGCCGAGTAGGCGCGCTTCGTGTTCGCGCGAACAGCCGCCATGCGTCTACGCGCCGGCACGGCCGTGGCGGTTCGCTCGCGGGCACTTCTCTGATGTTTGGCCGCCAAGCCGCCAAGAGCGCCAAGGGTCTGGGAGGCCCGTCGCGACATCGGTACGAGAACGCGGACTCTTCTGTCGTCACCGATGGCGCTCGCGCGCGCTTTCGCGCGCTCGCCCAGGTCTCTGTTCCGCTCGCCAGCTCGCTCGCCATCTCGCTCGCCAGCGCAAGTGCCAGTACTAACAGCCGGCGCCCTCACGATCGGTTGACAGCTTCGAGTGCAGCGTTAGCGCGCGTTGGCGCCGTTAGCGCGCGTTGGCGCCGTTAGCGCCCGTTGGCGCTGGCAAGCGAGAGATGGCGAGCGGAACAGAGACATGGGCGAGCGAAAAGGGACATGGGCGAGCGCGCGAAGGCGCGCGCGAGCGCCGACGACAACGACGGCAGAGCCTCCGCGTTCTCGTCTCGTTGTCGCGACGGGCCTCTCATACCCTTGGCGCTCTTGGCGGCTTGGCGGCCGAACATCAGAGAAGTGCCCGCGAGCGAACCGCCACGGCAGTGCCGGCGTGCAAACGCATGGCGGCTACGGGGTGGTCGGCCGCGGACCCACGGGTGCGACCGGCGGATGGTCCGGGTTCCAGATGTTCGTGTCCTGGTACTGACCCGAGTCCATGAGGGTGAAGCCCACGAACAGCGCGGCCGCGAGCACCGCCGACGTGAACACCACCGTGTGGAAGATCTTGTCGTACTTGAGGTGCATGAAGAACAGGATGACGAGCGTCGCCTTGATCACCGCGATGAACATCGCGACCGCGAGGTTGATGTTCGCGCCGAAGTCGATCTTCGTGGCGAGGACCGTGACGATGGTCAGGAACAGGAGGGAGCCGCCCGTGGCGAGCAGCACCTTCATCGAGGCGACGTGGGAGATCCCGTGCTCGTCGTGATCGTCGTGTGCGGTGGTAGCCATGGGATTCCTCAGTGGATCAGGTAGAGGAGCGGGAACAGGAAGATCCAGATCAGATCGACGATGTGCCAGTACAGCGCGGCGAAGTCGATCGGACCGAAGTAGTCGGGCGTGAAGTGCCCCTTGACCGCGCGGATGAGCAGCCAGATGAAGACGAACACGCCGAACAGGACGTGGACGCCGTGCAGGCCGGTCATCGCGAAGTAGATGGTGAAGAACATGTTCGTGTGCTCGGGCGGCGGGCCCGCGGCTTCACGCTCGTGCGCTTCATGCGCGGTCATCGCGCGCCTGGGCTGGATCGACTTGTGACCGAGAACGAGATCGGTCTGCTTGTCGGCGAGCGAGTCGGCCATGGCGTCCGGGGGGCGCGGGCCCTTGCACTCGGCCTTGATCCGGATCGTCTCGCCGCGCTCCGCATGATC
>JAYVLW010000576.1:0-2659 GCA_043759315.1 Myxococcales bacterium | reverse complement strand
GAGATCGACGTGCCGGAAGCACACGTGTCCCGCGTCCGGACCGGCCAGCGAGTCGTGGTGCAGGTCGATGGTCTTGCGGGCCGGGAGTTCACGGGAGTCATTCAGTTCGTCTCGCCGTCGATCGATCCGCAGACGCGGACTGCCAAGGCTCGTGCCGCGATCGCCAACCGCGATGGGGCACTGCGCGCGAACATGTTCGCCACAGCGCGCATCATCGACGACGCCAACCGCACCGCTGTCCTCGTCCCCAAGTCGGCGGTGCAGGACGCGAAGGGGGTCCAGCTCGTGTTCGTCCAATTGGCACCCGATTCGTACGAAGCGCGCCGCGTCCGCACGACTCCCGCGGATCACAACATGGTCGCGATCGCCGCCGACATCCGGCCCGGCGAGCGCATCGTCACGACCGGCAGCTTCCTGCTCAAGACCGAGACGCTCAAGGAGAGCATCGGTGCAGGTTGCTGCGAAATCGAAGCGCCCAAAAAATAGCCCGCATGCTCAACCACGTCATTCACTGGTCGATCCGCCACCGCGTGGGCGTCCTGTTCGGCGGAGCCGTGCTGGCGGTGCTGGGGGTTCATGCGTTCCTGCGGCTGCCGCTGGATGCGTTCCCCGACACCACCCCGGTGCAGGTGCAGATCAACACCGTGGCGCCGGCCCTATCGCCACTCGAGATCGAGCGCCAGATCACCGCGCCCATCGAGCAGGCGATCTCGGGACTGCCGCGACTCGCGGAAGTGCGTTCGATCTCGAAGTTCGGCCTGTCGCAGGTCACCGTCATCTTCGAGGAGGGCGCCGACCTCTACCTCGGCCGCCAGGTGGTGGCTGAGCGGATCGGCGGCGTGGCGCTCCCGCCGGGGATCGAACGACCACAACTTGGCCCGGTCGCGACCGGGCTGGGCGAGGTCTTCCACTATCTGATCACCGGGGCCGGAAAGTCGCTCGCGGAGTTGCGGACCGTGCAGGACTGGGTGATCAAACCCCAGATGCGATCGATCCCCGGCGTGGCCGAAGTGAACTCGTGGGGAGGGGACGAGCGCCAGATCCAGGTCGTCGTGGATCCGGCCCGGCTCGAATCGCGCGGACTGACGCTCGGCCAGCTCATCGACGCGCTGGAGGCCAACAACGCCAATGCCGGCGGCGGCACCATCGACCAGGCCGGACAGTCATATCTCGTTCAGGGCATCGGCATCGTCACGAAGCCGGAAGACGTCGGCAACATCGTCGTCGCTTCCCACGGCGGCGTCCCCACGCGAGTGGCCGATGTCGCCCGCGTCGTGGAAGGGCGCGAGATCCGCCGCGGTGCCGTCACCGCGGACGGCAAGGGCGAAGTCGTGCTCGGCCTGGGCTTCATGCTCATGGGCGAGAACAGCCACGCGGTGACCAAGCGGCTGAAGGCCAGACTCACCGAGGTTCGCAAGAGCCTTCCGGCCGGCATCCAGGTCGAGACGGTGTATGACCGGACGAGCCTCGTGGATCGCGTCCTGCACACGGTGGAGAAGAACCTGTTCGAGGGCGCACTGCTCGTCATCGCGGTGTTGTTCATCTTCCTCGGCAACGTGCGCGCCGGCCTGATCGTGGCGGCCGCGATCCCGCTCTCGATGCTGTTCGCATTCGACCTCATGCTGCGCGCCGGAATCACCGGCAGCCTGATGAGTCTCGGTGCCATCGACTTCGGGCTCATCGTCGACAGCTCGGTGATCATGGTCGAGAACACCGTACGACGCCTAGGGGAGGACCGGAGCGACAAGTCGCGGGAACAGGTCGTCGAGGAGGCCGCGATCGAGGTGCGCCGCCCGACGATGTTCGGCGAGCTGATCATCCTCATCGTGTACCTGCCGATCCTCGCACTGGAGGGCATCGAGGGAAAGCTGTTCCGGCCGATGGCCCTGACCGTCATCTTCGCGCTCATCGGATCACTCGTTCTGTCGCTGACGCTCATGCCCGCCCTGTGCGCCACGTTCCTGCCGCGGCGCATGGCCGAGAAGGACAATCGCTTCGTCTCGGCGCTGCAGCGGCGATACAGCCAAAGTCTGCGCTGGTCCATGGCCCGGCCCAGACAGGTGCTGATCATCGCCGGATCACTGCTCATCGCCACGGCGCTGCTGGCGACCCGGCTCGGCTCCGAGTTCGTGCCCCGTCTGCGCGAAGGCGCGCTGGTCATCAACACGGTCCGGCTCGCAGGCGTCTCGGTCGATGAATCGGCGCGCTACGGACTGCAGATCGAGCGCACGCTCCTGGCGGCGTTCCCCGACGAGATCGAGCGGGTATGGACCCGCACGGGGACCGCCGAGGTCGCGACCGATCCGATGGGCACCGAGCTCTCGGACGTGTTCATCACGCTGCGGGACCGCAAACGTTGGAAGAAGGCCCATTCGCAGGACGACCTCGTTCGCGCCATGGAGCGCAGGCTCTCGGCCCTGCCGGGGATGCGCATGATCTTCACGCAGCCGATCGAGATGCGGGTCAACGAGATGATCGCCGGTGTGCGGTCCGACGTGGGGGTGAAGCTGTTCGGTGACGACTTCGCGACACTCAAAGCAAAGTCCCGCGAGATCGAACGGGTCATGCGCAACACGCGCGGCGCGGCTGATGTCTTCGCCGAGCAGGTGACCGGCCAGCCGATGGTGGAGATCGTGGTCGATCGCGAGGCGATCGCGCG
>JAYVLW010000575.1:0-21149 GCA_043759315.1 Myxococcales bacterium | reverse complement strand
CCGGCGACGTAGATCTCGCCGCTCGCGTTGACCGCGATGTCGCGCGGCGAATCGATGCCGAGGCCGCCGAACCCGGTCGCGTGGAGCGGCTTGCCCGTGGCACCGCCCGGATCCGCAGAGAGCTGTGGGAGCGGCTTCGTATCGACGGGCCGCTTCACCTGCGGCGGAGGCTCGACCACCTTCGGCTGCTCCTTCGGCGGCTCCTCCTTCTTGCCACACGCCGTGAGAACAGACAGGCCGATCGCGAGCGAGGCGAGACGCATGACCTTCACGATGTCACGCAGCCAGGAGCGCAGCAACGGGCTACGCGCGCCGTTTCTCGTCGGTGAGCTCGTGGGAACCAAGTGCGTTCGAAAGTTGTCTGAGCGCGCTCCCCGGTTACGATGCGCGCATGTCGCGTGCGCGTGCTGCAACCTCGGGCGGCGTCCTGTGTCTGATCTTGTGTCTGGCGCTCGCAGCGTGCGGATCGACGCGCGGTGGTGGAGGCGGAGGCACCGACACCACTCCGAGGGAGCCGGCCGATCGCGCGATCCGGATCTCGATCGCGCGCGCCGAGGCGAGGCGCGAGGGCGGTATGCGCGAGCTCCAGGACCTTCTGCGCACGGGCGAGAAGGCCGTGAAGTTGCTCGCCCTGCGCGGGCTCGGCCGGATCGGCGGAGCCGAGGCGCGCGCCACGCTGCTCGCCACCCTCGACGATCCGGATCTCGATCTCGTCGCGGGCGCGATGGCAGCGTTCGGCGTCGCGCGCGAGCTCGAGGATCTCGGCCTCGAGGACATCGCCTCCGCGACGCCCGCGCTCGAGGCCGCGTTCGCGCGCACCACCGGCACGAGCCGCCTGCTGGCGATCGAGGCGCTCGGCCGCGCGGGCTCGCAGACCTCGCAGCGCCTGCTCGTCGCTCAGCTCACCGGCGCTGGCGATGTCGCCGAGGCCGCGGGCGTCGCGCTCGCGCGGCATGGCCGGCGCAAGATCGCGCTCACGCGGGAGTCTGTCGCCGCGCTGGCCGCGGCGGCCACGAGCTCGGATCCTCGGATCCGCTATGGCGCGGTGTACGGGCTGGCGCGCGCGTTCGTCGACAAGCCGCCCGCGAAGCCCGATCCGGTGATCGCGCGCGCGCTCGCGGAGCGCATCGAGGATCCGAGCGCCGACGTGCGCGCGCAGACGTTCGTCGCGATCGGCAAGCACGGCGTCATCGAAGGCAACGCGAGGGCGTTCGAACACGCGATGCTCGACCGCGACTGGCGGGTGGCCGTGGAGGCCGTGCGCGTGATGACGAGCGACGCCGTGGAGGGCAACTTCGCCGAGGTCGTCGCCGTGGCGATGGCGCGCCGCCTGATCGATCTCGACTCCGGCGCGGATGCCGAAGCGCACGTGATCATGGAGGGCCTGCGCGGATTGCAGAAGTGGGGCGCGCGCACCGTGGTCAAGGACGCCCTGACGTCGATCGTCACCTGGTCGACGACGACCTCGAAGACGCCTGCGCTCACGCGCGCCTGGATCGGCTGCCTCGCGACCTCCGCGCTGGTGCGCGGCGCCAACACGGGACTCGCGACGGCGGAGGCGTGTGGAGGGCGCGCGCTGCCGGATCACCTGCGCCTCCCGCTCGTCGCGGATCTCGTCGCTGCAAACGCCGGCACGCTCGCCGAGCGCCGGACCGCGCTCGCCATGCTGCTCGCGCACGAGGACGTCCGCGCTCGTGCGGCCGGTCTCGGTGCGCTCACCGCTCCGTGGAAGGAGGGCACCGCCGCCGACCACACGGCGGCGATCGGGATCCTCGTCGGCGCGCTGTCCTCGAAGGAGCCGATCCTCGCCGGTTCGGCGGTCGATGCGGCAGGCGGCTTCTACGAAGCGATCGGCACCGGAGATCACGCCGCGATCGACGCCGCCGTGATCGCACGGGCGACGACGGAGAAGGACGCCGAGCTCTCGGGCTCGCTGCTCGAGTTGATCGGCAAGCAGAAGCTCGCCGCCGGCGCCGAGGCGTGTCGGGCGGGCCTCACCGGGATCCCCGTGCGCGCCAAGGCGGCACGTGGTTGCCTGCGCGCGCTCGGCGAGCCGGCGAATGATCCTCCGGTGCCGGCGCACGCACCGGCGCCACCCGTCGATGTCGGCAAGGTCATCGGCACGAGCCTCGAGTGGCACCTCGAGACCACGCGCGGAGAGATCGTGATCGCGCTCGCTCCCGAGGTCTCGCCGTGGGCGGTCGCGAGCATCGTCGCGCTCACCACGAGCGGCCGCTACGACGGCCTCGAGCTCCACCGCGTTGTGCCCGACTTCGTGGTGCAGGGTGGAGATCCGACGGAGTCGGGTTGGGGCGGCCCGGGCTACGTACTCCCGGCCGAGCCCGGGACAGCGTCGGACGGGGCCGGCTACGTGGCGGGTGGTGTAGGTATCGCAGACGCCGGGAAGGACAGCGGTGGATCGCAGTGGTTCATCATGCACGCCCGGGCCGCACATCTCGATGGTCGCTACACGTGGGTCGGCGCCGTGCAGAGCGGCCAGAAGTCCGCGGATGCGTTGCTGATCGGGGACAAGGTCGTGAAGGCGACGATCACCGCGAAGTCGGCGTCGCGCAGATAACCTGGAACCCGAGCGATCACGTGGTGTCTGGGGCGATATGCGCAATAGATCGCGGCGCCCCGTCGTTCGTTCCACCACACAGATGCGCGCACGCAAGCTGCTCCTCGGTGCCCTGGTCCTGGCCCTCCCGGCTACCTACGCTTTCGGCAAGGTGATCGGAGACTTCGATCGAAGCGCCCCTTCGTTCGAGCTCGCTGGTCGACCGATCGGTGGAGCCAAGGCGGCAATGCCGAGCGCGGCACACCTCACGTCGTCCCGGATCATGGCGACCACTGACGGTGCGGTCGTGATCGACGCCGATAGCGGCGCCCTGATCAAGACCGACAAGACCGGCAAGAACGTCGGGCAGCTGGCCATCGCGCGCGAGGCGGGTCTCCTCACCTACGACCCGGCGACCGGGCTCGCGTACATCGCGGACCGTCGCAACGATCGCATCGCGGTCGTCAAGGTCTCCGGCAAGCTCGAGATCGCGCAGTCGTTCAAGACCCCGGTCGAGCCGTACGGCGTGGCGCTCACGCCCGACAAGAAGCTCCTCCTCGTCACGACGATCGCGGATCGCATGATGGTCGCGCTCGACACCACGACCGGCGAAGAGAAGTGGCGCACGCCGCTTGGCCGCGAGCCCCGCGGTCTCGCGATCTCGCCCGATGGCACCCGCGCGCTCGTCTCGTACTTGACCACGGGAACGGTCGATCAGATCGATCTTCTCGAGACCCACCGCGCCGAGCACATCGCGATCTCGAACGCCTCGGCGGCGAAGCGCTGCCGCGGCTGCGGCACTGATGGCGACAGCTTCGCGCGTGCCTCGTTCGCGGTCGCGTTCATGGGCACCGATCAGGCGATCGTCCCGTTCCAGCGCGAGACCCCGGTCCAGATCTCGAACGGCAGCGAGAACACCGGCGGCTACGGCGGCGGGTTCGAGTCCCCGGTCTCGCACCAGCTGGCGTTCATCGGCCTGGGCAAGGCCGGCAACACCCAGCAGGTGACGGCGCAGATCTCGCAGCACCAGCCGCGCGCGCTCGCGTGGGACGGCATCCACGATGCGCTCTACATCGCGGGCATGGGCTCCGACACGCTGCTCCAGATCAAGAATGCGTCGCAGGTCGGCGTGGCCGAGGGCGTCACGGCGAGCCTGACCAGCGGCACCAGCAGGTGCGGCGCCGATGGCGTCGCGATCATGGGCGACGGTAACGTCCTCGTGTGGTGCTCGTTCACGCGCAACGTCCAGAAGGTCGACTTCATCGATGCCAAGGGCGGCCTCGCCACCGCCGCGAAGGTCAGTCCAGGCCCCGCGCTCGTGGCCTCGGCGCTCTCCGACAAGCAGCACCAGGGCTTCGTCCTGTTCCACAGCCAGGAGCCGGCCATGTCCGCCCGGGGCTCGATGGCGTGCGCGACCTGTCATCCCGATAACCGCGCCGACGGTCTATCGTGGCGGATCGAGAAGCACGAGCTCCAGACGCCGGTGCTCACCGGTCGCATGGTCGGGACGGGCCCGTTCAAGTGGGACGGCACCGACCCCGACCTCAAGGCCAGCATGACGAGCACGATGAAGCGGCTCGGTGGCTTCGGCCTCGACAAGCCGCAGACCGACGCGCTCGCCTCGTACGTCGAGCAGATGTCCCCGGTGCGTGTCCCCACCCGCGACGCGGCGATGGTCACGCGTGGCAAGAAGCTGTTCGACGCCGAGGGCTGCCGCACCTGCCACGACGGAGCGCACTACACCGACAACGAGACCCACAAGTTCGCGGGCACCCTCGAGAAGTCGGATACGCCGAGCCTCAGGGGCGTGGGCGCGAGCGCCCCGTACTTCCACGACGGCAGCGCGGCGACCCTCGAGGCGCTGCTGCGGGACCGTGGTGCGGTTCATGGGATGGCCGACACGGCGAAGATGACGGACGCGCAGGTCGCCGACCTGACGGCGTTCCTCGAGACGATCTGACCTCGACCTGCCCGACCTCGACCGGGCGCGTCATCCCGCCCGTCCTCGTCGATGTGACCCGACCATGACGCGATGGTGACCGCGTCGTTCGGGGGCAAACGAGGTGAACGGCCACACCCTGAGGCATGGCCGAATCGTCGCCCACGCCGTACCTCGGCGACTCACCGCTCGTTCCGCTGTCGCAGTACGTGAAGGCGTTGCGGCCCGAGCTTCCTCCCGAGGCGTTCCTGCCCGTGCGCTCGCGCCTCCTGTGGATCCCGGTGCATCTCGCGATCATCGCGCTTGCGGCGACCGCGATCGCGCGGGGCTGGGTGCCATGGCCGGTCGTGCCGGTGCTCGGCGTCGTGATCGGCATCTCCTTCTCCTGCCTGACGTTCGTCGCGCACGAGGCGATGCACGGTGGGATCGTGCGAGGCAAGCTGGCGCGGCAGGTCGTCGGATGGATCGGCTTTCTGCCGTTCATGGTCGCGCCTCGCCTGTGGGCGGCATGGCACGACCGCATCCACCACGCGACCGCGAACTTCGCCGAGGACCCGGATATCTATCCGACCCTGGCGGAGTACGAGGCCAGCCCGCGGATCCGGTTCTTCGTCAACGCGTTCTCGCTCGGCGAGCGGCGCTGGCGCGGCATGCTGAGCCTGGTCCTCGGCTTCACGGTGCAGAGCGCGCACCAGTTGATCTCCGCGACGTCGAGCGGCTTCTTGACCGCCCGTCAGCGCAAGATCGCGATCGCCGAGACCCTGCTGGGCGGCGCCTTCTGGCTCGGGCTCGCGTTCGTCGTCGGGTTCGTGCCGTTCCTGTTCATCTACGTGCTGCCGCTCGTGGTCGCGAACATGGTCGTCATGGGGTTCATCCTGACGAACCACAACCTCAGCCCGCGCGTGACGGTCAACGATCCACTCGCCACGGGACTCACCGTCACGGCGCCGAAGTGGGTCGAGGTGATCACCCTGCGCTTTGGGCTGCACGTCGAGCACCACCTGTTTCCCGCGATGAGCTCGCGCTACGCGCACCTGGTGCGCGCGGGGATCCTCGCGAGGTGGCCGGAGCGGTATCAGACGATGCCGCTCACGACCGCACTCGGTCAGCTCCACTCGACCGCGCGCGTCTACAAGAACGACACGACGCTGATCGATCCGAAGACCGGGCACGAGTACCCGACGCTGATGCCGCGCCACCGTGCGCAACGGATGGCATCGGCCGCGTGATCGCTAGCGCGTCGCGACGGGTGCCGTCGACGGGATCCCGAGCTGCGCGGAGGTCATCGGCTTCTCCCACGACACCGACGTTCCATGGCGGATGAACGTCCGGTCGACGACCTCCCCGACCGCCTCCGTCGTCAACCGCATGCTGACGCGGCGCTCGGCCGCATCGCTCGCGCCGAGCGGGGCGTCCTCTCCATACGAGGAGAGCACGATGCGCTCGCTGTCCACGCCCAGCTTGATCAGCCTGTCTCGCACCGCCTCCGCGCGACGCAACGAGAGCGCCACGTTGTAGGGCGCCGCACCGACCGGGTCGGCGTGGCCGTCGAGCACGAGGCGCTGGTTCGGGTGCGCCTGGGCCGTGCGCGCCATCGTCTGCAGCGCGCCATCCGCAGTCGCGGGCAGGGCGGCCGAATCGAACCGGAAGTGCACGTCGGTGTTTGCCGCAGCGACACCGCCGAAGGCGCCCGTGAGGGCCACGACAAGGAGAGTCTGATTGGTCCGCATCATGACTACTCGAGGAGCAACATACGTGCCGCGAGTAGCGATCGGTAGTTAGCTCGACGCGGAGGTGTAACTGCGGATGGCGGTGCGCCAGACGAGCCGACTCACTACGAGCAAACTGAGCGATCAACCAATCGTGGCGAGCGCGGTCTGGGCATCGAGCCTGCCGAGGAGCGCCATCGCGGGGAACGTGGTCATCACGGCGACCGGGATGATGAAGGTGAACACGAACCGCCAGAGGCCGCGGAAGACTTGAATCGGCCAGCGCGCCGTATCGAACATCGCGCCGAGCAAGTAGGTCAGGTTGTCGAGCCGCACCACCCAGAACGACGCCGCGGCGCACAGGATCCACAGCGAATACATCGCGAGCACGCCGGAGACGAACAGGATCAGACCGAGGCCGAGATCGCCGAGCGCCGGTGGATGGCCGATCTTCGCGAAAGCGTAGATCACGAGCACGATGGCGCCGATCAGGTCGAAGATCTTCCACGGCTCGAACCGCGAGGCAGACACGATCGCCTGGGCGTCGACGGGCTTGAGCAGAACGTAGTCGAACGCGCCGGAGCGGATGCGCTCGACGAGATCGACGAACGACGGGCTGACCACGCCCTCGAGCACGGCGCGCACCGCCAGGAAGTAGCCGATGACGATCATCGCGGATGGCGCATCCCAGCCCGCGACGTCCCGTCGGCCCGTGTAGAGCACGAACAGCGGTAGTAGCGTGAGCGCCATCCAGGCGATCGCCATCAGCCCCTCGAGCAGGAAGTCGGCGCGATAGGCCATGCCGGCGGCGACGCTGATCCGCATCTGCACGAGGAACAGCCGCAGGTAGCGCATCATCCGCCCACCGCCTCGAACTTCTTGACGCCGCGGTTCCAGACGAGCAAGGCCAGCGCGAGCGTCGCGGCCGCCCAGCCCGATTGCGCGACGAGGATCCACCAGGCCTCGGCCGCGTCGAGCTTCACGGTCATCAGCTCGATCGGCGCGCTCAGCATGTAGCGGAACGGCATCCACTCGGCGAACCAGCGGATCTCCACGGGGAGGAGGGGGATCGGGAGCAGGTAGCCGGAGAGCAGCGAGAACAACCCGAAGTAGAGATTCAACAGCGCCATCGTCTTCGTGACGAAGAAGCCGAGCGATCCGATCATGAACATGACGTTGAACGTGATGATCCAGGCGAGGGCGAGCGACGGGACGATCAAGACGAGTTGCAGCGGCTCGGTGGTCAGCGCGCTCGCACCCGAGGACACGAGGAGCACGATCGCGATGGGCAGGACCACCACGCTGCGGAACGGCACGGCCGCGAGGTGGCTCGCCGCGAACGCGATGTAGGGGTGCAGCGGGCGGAGCAGGCGCATGGACATCGCGCCGAGGCGGATCTCCTCGCTGATCTGCCACGCGACCCATGACCCCGTGAGGTTCCTGACGATCAGGTTCGCCAGGTAGTAGGCGACGAAGGCCGCCGACGAGTACCCCTTGAACTCGCCGTCCTGCGCCACGCTCGTCCACAGCCCGAGCATCACGAGCGGGAGCGTGGTGGTCAGGATCCAGACGAGGAACTCCGCGCGATACGCGACCGTCTCGGCGACCCCGATGCGCAACAGTGTGGGCAGCGCCCGCAGCGTCCGGGCCGCGCTCACGCCGGGGCGGCCTTGTGCTTGCCGAACATCACGCGCAGCACGTCTTCGAGAGGGGGATCCTCGATCGCCAGGTCGGCGGCCTTGAGGGTACCAAGGAGGTGACCGACCACCGTTGGGATCTCCGCCTCGCTCACCTTGATCGAGATGCGTTGACCCTCGCGCGCCACCAGGGTGCCGAGCTTCGCGATGTCGTCGTCGGCGACCTGCGTGGTCAGGGTGAACGACACGCGCTTGTCGGGATCCATGGTCTTGATCAGCGCGCGCAGGTCGCCATCGTGGATCAGCACGCCCTGGTCGATCACGATGATCCGCGGGCACAGCGCGACCACGTCATCCATGTAGTGCGACGTCAGCAGCACGGTCGCCTCGTGGCGCTGGTTGTAGCTGCGCACGAAGTCGCGGATCGCGACCTGCATCGCGACGTCGAGCCCGATCGTTGGCTCGTCGAGGAACAGCGTGGTGGGCTGGTGGAGCAGGGCGGCGGCGAGCTCGCACTTCATGCGCTCGCCCAGCGAGAGCTGCCGCGTCGGCTTGTCCAGCAGCGGGCCGAGATCGAGGAGCTCCGTGAGCTCCTTCAGCGTCGCCGCGAACTGCGCATGCGGTACGTCGAACACCGCGCGGTTCATCGCGTATGTCTCCGACGGCGGGAGGTCCCAGATCAGCTGAGACTTCTGGCCCATGACCAGCGTGATCGCCTCGAGCAGCTTCGTCTCGCGCTTGAAGGGAGTGTGGCCCTCGACCTCCACGGTGCCGCTGGTCGGATGCAGCAAGCCCGATAGCACCTTCAGCGTGGTGGTCTTGCCAGCGCCGTTCGGCCCGAGGAAGCCCACGCGCTCGCCGCGCTCGATCGTGAAGCTCACACCATCCACGGCCTTCACGGTCTCGTAGGTGCGGTGGAACAGCGACCGCATCGCGGAGGCGAACCCCGGCGGTCGCTTGTGCACGCGGAAGTGCTTCGTCAGCTCGGTCGCACGGATCACGGCTCGTCCTTGCGCGCGGCCTTCACGAGCTCACCGACCGTCTTGATCGGCAGCGAGTCCACCGCCTCACCCTGCAAGATCGACTCGAGCAGGTGCGCACCGACCTGCGCGAGCTGCACCAGCCCCGCGACGCGGTCGGCGATCATCTTGTTGCGCGCTTCGTTCGCCTCGAGCTCCGCGTTCGCGCTGTCGAATGCCTCGAGCGCGGTCTTCACCCACTGGAGCTCGCGTTCGCGGAGCACGCGCGACACCATCTTCCAGATGTTCGTCTCGGCCTCGTAGTGCTCCTTGCGCTCGCCGATGACCCAGGCCTTCTTGATCGCACCCCACTCCTGCAGCTCGGTGAGCAGCATCGACACCGCCCCGGTCGAGATGCCGAGGCGCTCGACGAGATCGGTGGCGTTCAGCGGATGGTCCTCGAGATACAGGACCGCCCACATCCGGCCCATGTTCCGCTTGAAGCCCCAGGCCTCGATCAGTGCGCCGACGGCATCGGCCACCTTGAGCACGGCCGGGTCGACGGTCATTTCTTCTCGGGATCGCCGGGCGGAGGCTTCATCGAATGCACCGAGTGCTCCCGCGTGGTGACCCGCACACCGCCGGTGTCCATCTCGGGCAGCTTGCCCACCTGCGAGCCCTCCTGCCGGCGACGGGTGATGATCTCCACGATCTCGCGCTGTGACAGCCCGCCCGAGGGGCGAATCGTGACGCTCGCCTCGCGGCCGCTTTTCGGCTCGCGCGCGGTGACCGAGAGAATCGACTCCACATCGACCGTGATCACCAGCTCGACGCGGGTCGAACCGGCAGGACCCGGCGTCAGATCATCGAGCACGACCTGACCGAGCTTGCGGTTCTTGGTCACGTCCTGCGAGTCGCCCTGATAGAGCTCGATCGAGACGAACTTCTGGTTCTCGTGCGTGGTCGCGAACAGGCGACGCGCGCGGACTGGCAACATCGAGTTGCGAGGCAGCACCACGGCGAACTGCGAGTCTCCCACCTTGATCCCGATATCGTGCGGCGTGACATCGAGTAGCGCCGCGGCGTCGTTCGAGTCGCCCGCGAGGATGCCCGCGTACTGCGCGGCGCCGAGCGCCACGACCTCGTCGGGGTTTGCACCCTTCGAGGGCTTCTTGCGGAAGAACCTCTCGACGACCTGCTCGACGGCGGGCCACCGCGTCATCCCGCCGACGAGGAGCACCTCCTCGAGATCGTCGGGCTGGAGGCCCGCGTCGGACAGCGCACGCGCGCACGGCGCCTCGAGGCGCTCGAGCAGATCCTTGGTCAGGCCTTCGATCTGCTCGCGCGTGATCACCCGCTCGTAGTTGATCGGGGCGCCGTGCTGATCGTTCGCCAGGAACGGCAGCTGCAACGTGGTCTCGGTCTCGACCGAGAGGGCCTTCTTCGCGGCCTCGCAGGCCTCGCGCAGGCGCGACATCGCCATCGGGATGCCCGTGAGATCGACGCGGAACTGGTCGAACACCTCATCGACGATCCGCTCGAGCATCCTGCGGTCCCAGTCTTCGCCACCGAGCGCGCTGTCGCCGCCGGTCGCGAGCACCTCGAAGATGCCGTTGTCGACCGACATGATCGAGATATCGAACGTGCCGCCGCCGAGATCGAACACGGCGATCAGCCGGCGGCCTTCCTTCACGCGATGGGCGCCGTAGGCGAGCGCGGCCGCGGTGGGCTCGTTGAGGATGCGGATCACGTCGAGACCGGCGATCTGGCCGGCGTCGCGCGTGGCCTGGCGCTGGGCGTCGTCGAAGTACGCGGGCACGGTGACGATCGCGCGGGTGATCGGCTCGCCGAGGGCCTCCTCGGCGACCTGCTTGATCCGCCGCAGGATGTGCGCGGCGACCTCCTGCGGGCTGATCGGCTGGCCCTGCACGCGGACCCAGGCGTCGCCGTTCGGGGCGGCGACGATCCGGAACGGCGCGAGGCGCGCGAACCACGACACGTCCTCGGCGTTGACCTTGCGGCCGATCAACCGCTTCACCCCGTAGACCGTGGCCGAGGCGTTCGTCACCGCCTGGCGACGGGCGCGCGTGCCGACCGCGATCTGGCCATTCGGGGCCCAGCTCACCCACGACGGGATCGTGCGTTCCCCGTCGGCGGTCGCGATGGTCTCGGGACGTTGATTCTCGTCGAGGACCGCGACACACGAGTTCGTGGTCCCAAGATCGATGCCGATGATGCGCGACATCGCTATGGCTCCTTCTTCCCCATGAGCCGCGTCAGCAGGCCCTTCCGTTCGTTCGTCGCTTGACGCCGCATGTCGGCGAGCTCGCGGGCGGCGCGCTCGTTGGAGGGATCGATCTCGAGCGCTGCTTCGAACCGCTGCGCGGCCTCCATGCGATCTCGCGCGGCGAGCGCGCGCAGGCCCTCGCACAGCTCGATGCCCGCGCGGAAGGTGCGGTCCGTGGGGAACTTCTTCGACATCACCTTGTACGCCGCGAGCGCTTCGGTGAGCTTGCCCGCATCGAGCATGTCTTCGAGCGCCGTGTTGTCGCTGTTCTCGGTGATCACCGGCGGCGGCGACGCGTTGATCGGCTTGCGATCGGTCTGCAGCGGCGGCGGTGGTTCGGTGCCCGACGCCGGCTTCATCGACGAGCTCGATGCAGCCTTGGTGGCAGGAGGCGCCGGGTTCGGGGTCGACGGGAACGTCTGACCGGGAGGCAGCGGGACCGTCGGGTTCGGCTGCGAGCGACCGGGTTCGGCACCCGTCACGCGCGGGATCCCCGTCGACCTGGCCGGTGGCGGCGGCGGCGTGGGCGTCGTAGGAATGGGGCCGGACGGCGCACGCTCGGTCACGCCGTCGCCGGGCCGAGCCGTGAGTGCATCGCCGGGGGTCAGCGAGATCTCCTGCGGCTTCTCGGGTCGCGACGTGAGCGGATCGCCCGGGCGCGAAGTCGGGGAGTGATCTGTGTGCGCGCGCGGTAGCGGCGGCGGCGGCTCGCGGTCCGGCAGGCGCGCCTCGGGAGGCCGGGGGAGCGGCTGGCCCGTCGCCGCCCGGGGCACCGGCGGGCGGGGCGGCCCCACGGGCACGGGTGGGGGAGTCGGCGCACGCAACGGAACCGCGCGCGGAGCCACGGGGCGGCCGAGCGCGGCGAGTGCCTGTGCGCGACCCGCCTCGTCGCCGAGCCGGCGATACGCGTCGCGGATCAGGATGAAGATCTCGGCCGCGGTCTGGCGCAGCTGGGTCGAGTCGTAGCGCGCGAACAGATCGGGGTGATAGCGCTTCGTCAGCTCGCCGAACGCGGCGCGCACATCCGAGTCGCTCGCCTCGTAGCCGACGCCGAGGACGAGAAACGGGTTCAGCTTGCGCAGCGAGTCTGCCTCGGCGATCAGCGCCTTGACGAGCTCCTGCTCCGCCGCGCCGACCTCCTCGCCGTCGCCGATCGAGGCGACCGGCGCGGCTGGGCTCGACGACGGCGCCACGATCTGGACACCCGCAGCGGGCGTCTGCCTGCGCTTCGACTCCGACGCGAGCGCGCTCTCGATCATGTAGATCGACGCGGGAGCGATCGGCGCGAGCTTGAGCTCCACGCCCGCACCACGCGTTGGATCGGTGACATGTTGATCGACCGTTCCGGTCAGCACGATCACCGATGCACTAGGCAACGTCAGATCGATCCGAACGGTCGTGCCGAGCCCCGGCGGCGACGTGGCCTTGAGGAACATCGTCCCGCGGCTCAAGTCGCGCTTGTAGATGGTCGCCAGTTGCTGCCACGAGGCGCACCGGAGCTTGATACTGAGCGGACCCGTAGCCATCAGAGATCCGCGAGATCATAGGCTGATTACTGCGTCCGAGGCAATGCGCGGTACCGCTCGAGCACACGTTCGTGGCGCTCTTTGATCCGCTGAACATAGGCCTGCTCGCGGGTGCGCTCCAGGGACTCGCGTGCCAGCTGGGCCAGGCGCCCAACCACATCGTCCAGGTCGGCCAGAGGTTTCTGTACGAATCCAACCACCCCGAGGTCGGCGGCGCTGGCGGCCAGGTCGGCGTCGAGCACGGATGTCATCAAAAAAGCCGGCAGATGCGCGATCCGATCGCGGAGCCGGCGGACCGTCTCGAGGCCATCGATCCCGGGCAATTGCGCGGCCACGAGGGCCAGGTCCAGACCGGTCGTCTGGGCCAGGGTCCGTGCCTCGCGGAGCGCTTCCTCACCGGTGACGTAGGCAAACGTGGCCACGCCGGCGGCTTCGAGGCGGTCGGCGAGCTCGTCGGCGACGTCGCGATCGTGCTCGACCAGGAGCACGGACGGGCCCCGGCTCTCGACGATCGTCGCGTGGTCGCCGGTGGTCCGGGTGTGCGCCGCGAGCTGCTCCTCGACGTCGATCGACCGGCGCTCGGTCTTGATCAGGTCCTTCAGGAGATCTTCGATCATCTGCCGCTGGGAGAACAGCATGGTGTCGGTGGTGGTTCGCTCGCGCTGGGCGTCGCACACCCTCTCGACGACGGTCTTCGCGCTAGCGGTACCCTCGAGCTCGAGATCGATGATGTCGCCTGCACCGCCGCGAATGCACGCGAGAATCAACGCCGGTGAGCCGTGGGAGATCACCGGCACCGGAAGGGCGTGGGGCAGCAGCTGCTGGATCCGGCGCAAGGACTCGGTCGCGCGCTTCTGGTCCTCGAGCTCGCCGCCATCCGCGTCCTGGAGGTCGACCAGGACGCACGGTGGATCCGTATACGTGCCATAGAGCTCGGCGGCCGTTGACAGCTCGTCGACCACCGTGACCTTCACGCCGACCGAGGCGAGCCGCTCGACGAGACCGCGCAGCTGGCCGCTCATCCCCTGCCTCGCGATCAGGATCACGGCCGACTCGTTCATCGGAACAGCCATCGCGTCTCGCCTGCCTGGTTGATCTCCTCGACCGTGTAAGGCGCGTCGAAGTGCTGCTCCTTCAGGTAGTAGGTATCGAGGAGGTCGCGATAGTGCGGGCTACCGGGGTCGTAGATCACACCGCCGGGCAGCGCCCACTTGACCTTGATCGTCAGCGGGGTGCCGAACGCGTCCTTGCGCGCGACCGCGAGGAAGCGCTGCGCCGGCCCGTCGGCGGACTGCGAGAAATCGAGCCCGCTCCAGCTCGTGTCGGAGCGGTTGATCACGAACATGTCGCCGGACTTCTGGAAGCCGGGCTCGCTTCCCGCCGGCAACGACAGGGCGCTGTTCGGGAACAAGGGGTTGATCTTCAGACGGTGGAGCTTTCCCCAGTCCCAGGCCGTCATCGTGGCGGTGCCGAAGGTCTGCTCGAGGTGCGTCATCGCGTCGACGAGCGACACGAGGATGACCTTCGTGCAGCTGTCGTCGCCCGCGATGGCGATGTCGTCGCAGATGATCGGCTGACCGGTGGTGGCGCTCGGGATGAACGAGCCAGGATCGGTGAGCAGCGCGTACGCGATGCGGAGCAGGAAGTTGTCGTCGTAGTCGAACAGCTCGAGGTTCATTGCCGTGAGCTCGTCGGCGAGCGTGCGGGTGAGGAAGAAGTGCATCCACACGTTGAAGATGCACGTCGCCGCAGAGCCCGGTCCGGTGGTCGCGGTCGCGTAGGTCCACGCACCGAGCACGTCGCGCGCGGCAGACAGGCGCGCGCGGTTCTGCGCGGACAGACCGGCGAGGTATGCGACGACATCGGCGGGCGCACCGGCGATGGAGTCGAGGCGGGTCAACGCCGTGCGAATCGCGGGCGCGAGCTTCGTCCCCACGGTCGACGTGGTGTCGTGCTGGATCCGCGCCATATCCTCGACCGTGATGCCCACGCCGCGCTGCTCGATCAGCTGCGAGATCCGCTCCTCGCGGACGCCGGCCGCGTAGCTGACGCCCACGTACAGCGGCGTCGCGCCATCCGTCTGGTTCAGCGGGCGGCCATCGAACGTGGCCCCGACGGGATCCGCGTTCGCGGTGGCGATGTAGTCGCGCGGGGGCTGCGGGTTGATCACGTGCGGGATGTAGCGGGGCGAGAGCTCGCCGGTCCATTCGGCGGTGCCATCGCCCGGCAGTACGAAGAACGGCGCCACGCCATCGGGGTTCGAGTCGCCGTCCCAGGTCAGCGCGCGCGCATCGCGGGTCGGCACCTTCGCGTGGGTGGTCCACCCGATGTCGAGGTTCGAGTCGATCATCGTCCAGTTCTGGCTGCCGTAGCTGAAGTCCGAGAGCGCCTGGAAGCCGCTCACCACGTCGGTCGCGCGGCCGAGGTTCCATAGCGCACGGATCTCGTACGACGGCTGGTATCCGGTGTAGCGGACCGACATCGCGGTGCTGGCGGTCCGCGTCACGAGCTCGTGCTTCACCTTGTCGATCACCGGGATGATCGGGCCGTGGTGCGGGACGACCTCGTAGACCGCCGTGCGGTGATCGCTGATCGAGCCCAGCGTGCCGATATCGATCGTCTCCGTGAACGTGGTGATCGGCACGTTGTGGCCTTCGAACACCACGCAGCTGCCTTCCGGGCACGCCACGATCGTCTCGAGGTAGACGTCGTTGACGTCGTGCTCGCTGACGGTGGCAGACCACGCGAGCGAGCCGTTGGTCCCGAGGATCACGCCGGGGATGCCCGGGAACGTGACGCCGAGGAGGTCGCTGGGCGTGTCGCCGGTGGAAATGGAGCCGGTGATCGACAGGTGCGTCGGATAGAAGATCGACGGGTTCGGCAGCTGGAGGTGCTGATCGGTGGCGAGCAGCGCGACGTTCTCGCCGGTGCGTGACGGACCGACGGCCCAGTTGTTGGAACCGGCGTAGGGGTGCATGAACGCGTGCGGGCCCAGGGCGCCGTTCGGGCCGTCGTGCATGCCCCCGCCGAAGAAGGCGCGCGCCTGCGCGAACAGCGCTGGCGGCACGATCGGCCGCTTCACGGGATCGCCACTCGCGGCAGTCGGTCGCGCGCGGCGCCTCGTGGATGCGCCCCCGTCCGAGCGCGTGCCGGTGTCAGTCCCGACGTTCGGGAACCCGTCGATCGTCGGGATCCGGCCGACCGGCGCGAGCCGCATGATGTCGCGCGAGATGCCCTTGCGCGCGAACACGGCGGCACCATCAGCGATCGTCGCGGCGTCGAACTTCTGGCGCAGCGACTGGTAGAGCTCCGTGATGTCGATCTCGAACGGCGTCGACCACGACAGGGCGAACGCCTGGAACCGACCGAGCACGAGCGAATCGACGGGCGTCCACGGCACGAACCGTGACGGGTCGAAGCTCGCGAGCAACTCCGAGTTGATCTTCCACGTGCCGGTCGGGTTCTCGTCGGTGACGATCGACGTCGCGTAGGCGTTGACGCCGTCGGCGTAGCGCTGGAGCAGCGTGACCACCTGCTGATCGGTCGGCTCCGCGGACGCCCGCAGCTTCGCCCAGCTCTCCGCGGCGAGCGGCTTCATGCGATGCACGCGCATCTCGAGATCGGTGTCGATCACCGTCGGATCGAGCGTGCCGAACAGCTCCGCGAGCGTGCCCGCGCCGAACCGCCGCAGGATGTCCATCTGCGGCAGGCGATCGTGCGCCATCACGTAGCCCTGGACGAACGCCGCATCGGAGAGCGTCTCGGCATTGATGTGCGCGATCCCGAACTGATCCCGCGCGACGTGGACGGGCCTGAGCAGGCCCGCATCCGCCGGCAGCTTGAAGTCGCCATCGAGTGGGAGATCGTCGAACGGCCCAACGATCTTGCTGTCTCCGCAGCCCGCCGAGGCGAGCGCGAACGCCGCGAGGAACGCGGAGGCTCGGCGCATGCTCCGCACGATACCGGAAAAGGCCCGAGCGCAGTACGATGCCCGGGATGTCCGAGCACTTGTTCCTTCGCGCGTGTCGGCGACAGCCGGTCGAGCGCACGCCGATCTGGATGATGCGTCAGGCCGGCCGGTACTTGCCGGCCTACCGCGCCGTGCGCGCGCGCGCATCGTTTCTCGATCTGTGCCGCACTCCGGAGCTCGCCTGCGAGGTCACGCTGCAGCCGATCGACGAGTTCGGCTTCGACGCGGCGATCCTGTTCTCCGACATCCTGATCACGCTCCCCGGCATGGGGCTCGACGTGGCGTTTCCGGACTCGGGGCCCAAGGTCGCGGCGCCGGTACGCACCCGCGCCGCGATCGATGCGCTCGTGGTCCCGGATCCGACGACCGCACTCGCCCCGTCGCTGGAGGCGATCCGGCAGATCAAGCGCGGCCTGAACGGACGCGTCCCGCTCATCGGCTTTGCCGGGGCCCCGCTCACGATGCTCACCTACGCCGTCGAGGGTGGCGGCTCGAAGGACTACCCGAACACGAAGAAGCTGCTCTACGGCGATCCGGCCGCGGCGCACGCGCTGCTCGACAAGCTCGCGAAGACCTGCGCGGACTTCCTCGAAGCGCAGGTCGAGGCCGGCTGCGACTGCGTGCAGATCTTCGATAGCTGGGGCGGCATCGTCTCGCCAGGGGACTTCCGCGAGTACCCGCTGCGCTACGCGAAGCAGGTGATCGCACAGCTCCGCGCATCGGCCGCGTTCAAGGGCAAGGACATCCCGATCATCTACTTCGTCAACGGGTGCGCACCCTACCTCGATGACTATGCGAGCAGCGGCGCCGACGTGCTCGGCGTCGACTGGCGCGTCGGCATCGACGAGGTTCGCCGCCGCGTCGGGGACGGGGTGGCGCTCCAGGGGAACCTCGATCCGGGCGCTCTGTTCGCGAGCCCGGCCGAGATCCGCGCGCGCGTCGCCGAGATCCTGGAGCGTGCGGGGCGCACCGGCCACATCTTCAACCTCGGCCATGGCGTGCTGCCGGAGACGAACCCCGAGCACGTGCGGGCGATGGTCACCGCCGTCAAAGAACTGTCGGCGCGCGAATAATGCGGATCTGCGTCATCGGGGGTGGGCTCGGCGGTCTCACGGCCGCACGCGCGCTGGTCACCGCGGGCCACGACGCCCACGTGCTCGAGGCGTCTGGCCAGACCGGCGGCGTGATCCAGACGACCAGGACGGATGGCTACGTGCGAGAGCATGCGGCGAGCTCGTTTCTCGGCAGCGCCGTACGCGGGGGCCGCGCGCTGTGCGAGCAGCTCGGCGTCCCGGTGGAGGCCGCGTCCCCGCGCGCGAAGCGACGCTGGATCTTTCTCGATGGGAAGCTACGCGCGATGCCGCGCAATCCGCTCGAGATGGTGAGAACCGATCTCCTGACCTGGCGCGGCAAGCTCGATCTGCTGCGGGAGCCGCTGCGCCCCGCGCGGCCGCCGGGGGATGAATCGGTCTACGCGTTTGCGGCGCGACGGTTCGGCGCCGAGGCGGCCCGGGCCGTGGTCGCGCCGTTCGTGACCGGCATCTACGCCGCCGATGCGCACGAGGTCAGCCTCGAGGCTGCGTTCCCACGGCTCGCGGAGCTCGATGCCGGTGGAGGCCTCGTCCGCGGGTTCGCGGCGCACGCGGCGAAGGCCGCGTTCAAGAGGTTCGCAGGCGGCGGGAAGAAGCAGCGCCCTCCTTCGGGGCTGTTCGCGCCGAGCGGCGGACTCGGAGCGATGATCGCGGCCCTGACCACCGAGCTCGGTCCGCGGGTGCACACCGGCCGGACGGTCACCCAGCTCGCGGCCGATGCGCGGGGCGTGCGGGTCGATGGCGAAGCGTGGGATGCCGCGGTGCTCGCGATCCCGGCGGAGGATGCAGGGAGCATGCTCGCGCCGCTGCCCGAGCTGGCGAGCCGGCTCCGTGGATTTCATCGCGCACCGACGCAGATCGTCTACCTCGGCTATCCCGAGTCCGCGGTGCAAGGCGCCGTGGATGGGTTCGGGTTCCTCGTCGCGAAGGGCGAGGATCTGCGGGTCCTCGGCGTGGTGTTCGAGTCCGTGGTGTGGCCGGGCCGCGCGCCCGCGGGCCACGTGCTGCTTCGCTGCATCTTCGGCGGCGGGCGCGATCCCGAGACCGCGGCGTTCGACGATGCGACCCTGATCGCGCACGCGCGGCGCGATCTGAGCGTGGTACTCGGAGCGGCCGGAGCGCCGACCCACGCGAGCGTCGTGCGGTGGACCCGCGGTGTGGCCCAGTACCCGGTCGGGCATCGCGACCACGTCCGCCTCGCCGTGACCGCCGCGCGCACGCACCGGATCGCGCTCGCGGGTGCGGACTACCGCGGCCCGGGCGTCAATGATCTCGTCGCGGACGCCGACGTGATCGTCGAGGAAGTGGGCTCGTGGGCATGAGGTTCGCAACGTGCGCCCTGCTGGTGGCGTGCTCGAGCGGGAAGCCACACGCGGTCGAAGACGCGAAGCGCCCCGTGGCGGCGGGCAGCGATGCCACGCGCGACGACGCCGCGCCAGCGGCGGTCGGGCCGAGCGCGACCACCGGCGACGTGCAGGTTCGGATCGAGTGGCCGGAAGCTCCGGCGACCGTCCGTGCGTCTCCCGGGGCCACGCGGTGCGGCACGCCGCGGCTGCCGCAGGTCGCGCCGAGCACCACGTTCGGCATCGGCGACGTGCTGGTGATCATCGACGGTGCACCCGCGATGGTCGGCGAGGTGCGCGTGCGCCTCGTCGATTGCGCATGGTCGCCGCGGATCGCGATCGGTGGCTCGCTCGTGCTCGACAGCGCCGCCGATCGGCCGGCGGCGGTCGTTCTGTCCTCGCGGCTTCGCGCCGGGGACCTCCGCGCGAAGCCCGAGGAGGCGACGCCACTGGTGCCGGTGCTCCTGCCCGTCGCCGGCCACGCGGTCGCGACCGCGCTCGATGCAGGCGTGGTCTATCAGCTCGCCGCCGATGGCAAGGATCCCGAGGTCGCGTGGATCGTCGCCGCGGCGGGTGCGATCACCGACGCGGCCGGCGTCGTCCTCGTCAAGGACGTGTCGGTCGGCGAGCACGTCGTGCGAGCGTGGTTGCCACCGCGCGCAGGACTGCCAGCGCGCCACGCCACCGGCAAGGTCATGGTGGCGGCGGGCGATCTCGCGGAGCTGACGTTGGCGCTCGAACCCTAACGACGACGTCGGCGACGGACGAGCAGCGCGCCGAGCGCGAGGCCGATCGGCCAGCTGTCCGTGGCGGTGCCCGCGGAGCACGTGTAGTAGCTCGGGCGGCCATCGCCGGGGCCCGGATCGCCTCCCGGCTCGCCGACGCCGTCGGCGTTGAGCAGCACCGAGGCCGTGCCGCCCGCGTGATCGACAGAGAACTGCGCGCTCTTCGAGCCAACCGAGTGCGGGTTCGCGATGACCAGCCACGACGCGGTGTCGTTCGGGCCGAGCATCAGGCTCGGCGCCTGGACGATCGCGAAGTCGGCCGCATTCTCGCCCTCGATGCGCGGGTTCGTCAGGTCGGCCGGCGACGTGGAGCAGTTGGTGACCGAGACCTTCTGCCCGATCGTCGGGATGTTGACCATCGTGGGGCCGAGGTCGAGCTCGGCTGGCGTGGCGGAGACACCGGCGGTGAGGCCGGTGACGCCGAGGTCGAGGACGCGGGGGGCCGAATTCGGGATGTCGGTGGTCACGGTGACCGTGGAGGTGACCGCACCGACCGCGATCGGCGATGTCGAGACGACGAGTGTCTGGGTGTTCGCGGCGGAGCCCTGCAATGTGGCCGGCAGTGCCGGCGTCGTCACGGCGAACGGCGCGTCGGGCGTGGACACGCCGGTGACCTTGAAGCTGCCCTCGGCGTTCGCGGCGATGGTCACCGCCGTCGAGTTGCTCTGACCGATGCATACCGGGCCGAGATCGATCACTCCGTCGGGGTTCAGCGACATCGACGTCGCCAGCGCCTTCGCCGAGATCGGGATCGAACGCATCTGGCCTCCGTCGTACACGACGGTGAGCGCACCGGTCGCATCGCCGGCGGCCATGGCATCGAACCGGATCGTCGAGCTCACCGAACCGCCTGCGCCGATCGTCGCGTTGGGGAGCGGCAGGCCGGTCGCGGTCAACCCCGTCCCGGTCAACGTGGCGCTCTGGATGGTCATCGGCGCGGCGCCCGTGTTCGCGAGCGTGACCGCGCGGGTCGTCGGTTCACCGACGCGCGTGGTCGGCACCGAGGCTGGGCTCGGCGAGACGTCGAGGGCGGAGTCGATGCCCGTGCACGACAGCGTCACCGTCGAGGTCGGCGTCACCGGGTCGTCGCTCGTGATCTGCAGCGTGCCGGGAAGCGAGCCCGTCGACGTCGGGTTACACGTGATGGTGTAGCCCTGCGCGCCAGAGACCGGGATCGAATACGTGCCCGTCGGCCCGCTGGTGATCGCGTAGCCGGTCGACACGGTGACGCCCGTGACCGTCAGCGGCTGCCCGCCGGCATTGCTCACGGTGACACCTGCGCCGCTGCTCGACGTGTTGCGCCGGACATCGCCGAACGCGACGGCGGCCGGCGACACGTCGATCTG
>JAYVLW010000574.1:0-5111 GCA_043759315.1 Myxococcales bacterium | reverse complement strand
CCGAGCTCCAGCGGCCACTCGCGATCGCGGTGATCGGCGGTCTCGTGCTCGCCACGCTGGTCACGCTGGTCGTGATCCCCGGGCTCGCGAGCTTCGTCGCACCGGCGGCTCAGAAGCCGTCGTCCGGATCTTCTTCGTCGGGCACGCCGTCGCCATCGTCATCCTGATCTTCGGCGCCGAGGAGCACCGTGCTGGAGACATAGAGCCCGTCGACCACCACGAGCGTCCGAACTCGAGCGCGGGCGTGAGATCGACGGCGTTCCCGACGGCGATCCACCCGCAGGACACCTCGTCGACGATCTCCTCGAACCCAGGTTCTGACGGGCACTCGGCTCGCTCGGAACGCAGATCGTCGAGTCAGTCTTCGAAACGGTAGGCGTCGGCGATGATCCGCTCTGCATCCTCGATCTCCTGCGCCGCGCGCGCCCGTCGGTAGAGGACCCCGAGGGCGGCGAGCAGCGCGATCCCGATCAGCGATGCGACGACCCAAACGACGTGCGTATAGGCCGCATCGTGCCCGGCGAGCGCACTCATCGCGCGAGCACCGAGTCGATACCACCGTCGAAGGTGGTCGCGGCGCTGATGATCGGCGAGGCGAGGGCGACGAACTGCATGAGCGCCGCGGAGAACAAGGTGACGAGGATGATCACGGGGACGAGCGATGCGACGCGCCCGGGCGTCCCGGCGACCTTGCGCTTCACCGAGCGCCCGAACAGCAGCGTCGCCGTCGCGAGCGCGACGAACACCGAGCCGAGCGCGAGCGGCACGCCCACCTTCATGCTGGTGTGGTAGTAGACCGCGACGAGCGGTGCCAGCGTTGCCAGCACGAGCGTGCCGCCAAAGATCGACGTCGCGAAGGCGCTGATCAGATCGACCACCGCGAGTCGCGCGTTCGTGAACCGCAGCGCCACCAGACCCGCCGGCAGCGCTGCGAGCGCCGACAGCAGGATCACCATCGGCACCTTGTAGGCGTTCGCGAGCGCGAGCGCGGGGGACGAGCTCCCGGCAGCGATCCCCCAGAGCGAGGACAACACGAGCCCCGACATCAGCGCCGCGATCGTCAGCATCACCTGGTGAGCGCGCGTGAGCGGATGAGCCAGCTCACCGCGGCACGTCAGCGTCATGAGTTGCGAGAGCTGCGAGCCACGAGTCGATTCCATGGGACCTCCATGACGACGAGGAGCAACCGGCGCGCCTTCCGGGAAGTTCCCGCGGCTGCCAGCGCGTGCCGCGGCTCGCCGGGTCGGTGCGACGCGCGGACGCCACAGTGTGCGGCGATCACGCGGGGTCGGTCCGAGCTGCGATCCCGCTCGGGCCTCAGAACGAGTCCTCGAGCTGCTTGATCTGATCCTCGATGCGCGCCTTCGACGGCGCGCGCTGAGACGGTGACATCGACTTCTCTTGCTGCTGCCGGCGGTTGGTCTCGATCACCAGCTCCGCCGGGTACTCGACCTGGTAGCCGATCCGGTACTCGCGCTTCTCGCCGGGCTTGAGCGTCAGGTCCCAGTGCAGGAGGCCCTGCGAGTCCGGGCGCACCGCCGGCGTGATGCTGACCCGATCGATCCGGATCTCCTTGTTCTCGGAGACCGGGATGCGGTCCGCGAGCGTGAAGGTCGTCTCCGTGGACGCGAGGTTCTCGACGGTGACGATGAACATGACCTGCATCTGGTTGCGCGTCCGCCGGATCAGCGTGCTCTGCTTGCGATCGAGCTGCCGCGAGATCTTCAGGTGCTCGGCGACGCTGAGGAACACGGAGAACCGCTCGCCCGTGGCGATGAAGTCGACGTCGGTGAGCCCGATGAACGTGCCGTCCTGGTAGAGCGCGACCTTCCCGGGGAGCAGCGCCTGCCCCGTCGCATTGGTCATCGCCAGCGTGCGCGCGGCGGACAGACTCTGCTCTGGGGCCGCGACGATCTTCTGCGTCGACCCGAGCACCGTGCGCCCGATCTGGAGCCGCACCGGGTGGCCGTCGCCCCGGAGGCTCTGCGCGGGCTGCGCCTTGAAGTGCGCGGTCGTGCCACGCTTCGCGAGGCTCTCGAAGATCGAGACGGTGCGGCCCTGCACGACCGACAGGAACTCGATGTTGCTCTGATAGACCTGCTCGAAGTTCTCGCGCTGTCTCTCCTCGGCGCTCTGGCGAACCTTGTTCCACAGCATGTTCTGCCCCTTGAACGCCGACTCCGCGCGGGTGAACGAGGACACCTGGCTCGTGCGCGTCCGTGTCGCGGTCTGGGTGTCGCCGAGGGTCAGCGCGTCGAGCTCCGGAATGTTCACGGTCTGCGTGGTGGACTGGGTCGAGAACGCGATCTCCGCGCCACCCCAGTCCTCGCCGCTCGTCTGGGTCACGGCGGCGAACGAGATGATCTCGACGTTCTTGGTGTCGGTCGTGCTCGCGCGCACCTCGTGCATCGGCTCCCAGGTGACGCCCGGCAGCATGTAGGTCAGCTCGATCGTGGCCGGCGTCGGCGAGCCAGCCTGCACCGTGACGAGCACCGTGGTCTCCTCGAGCTTCATCAGCCCCTTCGCGTCGTCGAGCTGGCGCTGACTCGCTTCCTGCTGCGGCTTGAGCTCGTCGAGCTGGACCTTCACGTCGCGCCGCGCCTTGGCGGTCGCGCGCAGCGAGCTCCCGATGAACCCGAGCACGTCGCCGTAGCTCTTCACGTTGACGGTGCCGATCACCGTGTCCTGCGTGATCTTCGCCAGCGAGAACGCCTTGATCGCCTCGATCTGCTGCTTCTGCGCGTCGAGCACCGCGACCTCGTCGGTCAGCGCGGCGAGCCGGTTCGACAGCGCGTAGTGCTCTGCCTCGATGCGCTGCCAGCTCGCGTCGGTCGCCTTGGCGAGGAACCGGCGGTCGACGCGCACGTCGACGATGCGACCGCTACTCACCGATACCTGCACCGATCCATCGTCGACCCAGCCAGGCAGGCTGCGAAACGCGAACACGGTCGCCTCCGTCGATAGGTCCACCTTCGCCTGCCGCGTGATCCGCGCGCGGTCCGAATAGACCGTCACCTTGGTCACCTTCGAGGCAAGCGATCCCGCGCTGGAGTCCGCGGTGGCGACGTCCTGGGCGGCGACCGGTGGCGGCGCGACGATCCTCGGCTTCGCCGGAGGAATCGCCGCCGGCGATCCGCAACTGGCCACGACCAGGGACACGCTGAGGAACAACAACGATCCGAGATGCTTCGACGTCATGAGACCACCTTGCGCTGGGTCGGTGGGGCGTTTAGCCACGCCCCTCCCGGCCCGGTTGAGAGCCAGCGGCTCTCAACGCTCGGCCGGTGGGTCCGGTCTAGCCACATCGCCACGGCGGTTCGCCGATGCATCGAGTCCGCGCCGCACCCGATTTCCGCATGCGCGCTCTCGCCCAGCGTCCGATTCCGCGCAACGGTACCAGGGGCATGGCGAGTCACAGGCGGCACGGCGGCTGCAAGCGATCGAGGGTCGAATTCGGGGAAGGATCCGGCTGCACGCGGCCACCACCCACTCGTAGACCCATGCTTCGCCTGGCGCCGGTTCTGGCCATCCTCGTCGTCGCCCGCACGGTTGCGGCCGAGGGCCCAACTGCAGCGTCGGATGTGTTCGCCGTTCGCCCCGGGGGCGCCTTCGTCATCGACGGTGGCCTCGTCCTCGGGTTTCCAGCGGCGCTTCCGACCGGCCTCAGCAAGGGCATCGGCGGCGGCGTCACGTTCGGTGCGTGCCCGCTGCGCTGGGGCGCCCGCGCCGCATGGGTCACGGCGACCGAGTCGACGCTCGCGTGGGAGGTCACTCACTCCGATCTCCGCCTGCGTGTCACTGGCTCTGCCCAGCACGACGCAGGTCGTGGCTCGCTCGGCCTTCGCCTCGGCGCCGGCGGCACCCTCGTCCACGAGTCACGCCTCCGCGCGCAGGGTATGCGCGCAGGGCTGACCGGCTCCGAGCTCGAGACCTCCACCTTCGCGATGGTCCCCGCGGCGGATCTCGAGGCGATGGTCTCGCTCCATGTCATCGGTCCCTGGCTGCTCGTGATGAGCGGCGGGCCCTCGGTCGCCCTCGTCGATGGAGCTCCACACATGAGCTGGACCGCCGAGCTCGGGGTCGCGTGGCAGCCGTGAACCGCCTTGTCCCGATCCTGCTCCTCGCCGGCTGCGGCGATCTCGCCGGCTTCTCAGGCGAGGTGCCTCCGCTCGCGACCATCACGATCACCGCCACGGGCGACTTCGAGGCCGTGCGCGCCCCGAACGCGCCCGGTGAGAACCTGCGCGTCGCGCTCGTGTGGGGCACGCAGTGGTTACCGGAAGCAACCTGCTTCCTGCCGCCCGAGTCGCCTGAGCTCGCCGCCGTGGTCGCCGCGGGCTGCCGCAACCCGCTCTCGTTCACCCCCAACCGGGTCACCGCGGATGCGCCGCTCGTGCCGAACCAGCCCGTCTCGCTCGACCTGTTCGCGCTGCCGTCCGCTGATCTGATGGTCGGCGATGTCACGGCGCGCGTCGCGTACGCGAGCCTCGTGGTCTACGACGATCGCGACGGCGACGGCACGCTCCACCTGGCGCGCTCGCGCCGCCTCCCCACCGGCGGTCCCGACATGGGCCCCCCCGATCCGGAACCGCCACCGACCTCGAGCGTCGTCTACGGCGCGAGCTTCGTCGCGATGACCGAGCCCGACACCCGCCTCGCCTTCCGCGAGGGCGCCTTCATCGAGTCGGGCTTCTATCCCCGCCACGGGTGCCCGGGGCCGCTCCCCGCGTTCTCGCTGCTGTCCGCCGGCGGGTTCTCGTTCGCCGACGCGATCGCCGCGACCGCCGCGGGCACGCTGCCGTCGGAGGATCCCACGACCTGTGTGCAGACCGCGCCCGAGGCCGCCACCGTCGCGATCCCGCTCCGCGCGCCCGCCGAGGTGCGCGAGGTGCGCTGCGAGCAGCGGCGGGAGGACTCGAGCGTGCGCTATCGCCGCCCGCCGACCGACTCGCCCGATCTCGTGAATCATCCGTACGCCTGCGCGTCGATCCCGAACCTCGGCGGAGGAGATCCGATCGCGCCGCCCGGGACCATCCAGCTCGTCGCGGCGAGCGCGACCGACGAGCAGTGCCGCGGCATCACGCACTACACGCTGCTCGGCTGCGACGATC
>JAYVLW010000573.1:0-3471 GCA_043759315.1 Myxococcales bacterium | reverse complement strand
GCCTTGCCCTCGGCGGGCACGCTTGCCCACGCCGCGGCGGTCTGATCGTACGACTGCTTGAGCGCGTCGCGCGTTGCCTGCGGGAGCTTGTCGCACTTTGCTAGCGCGTCGATCGCGGCCTTGTAGTCCGCGCACTCCGCCGGCAGATCACCGGTGGCGGCCGGCTTGGCCTCGTCGGGCTTCTTGTCGTCGGGCTTTGCTTCCGTGGGCTTGGCGGTCTCCTCGGTCGGCTTTGCGACCGGGTCGACCTTCTTGTCGTCCTTACCCTTGTTGCCGCAACCGGCAACGCCGAGAGCCGTCGTCATCGCGACCATTGCGAGCATCGTGCTGAGCTTGTTCATCGTCTGAATCCTCGTGGACCATCGGGTCCGTTCGATGAAGGTGCGGCACGGTCGCGGGTGCGGCCACACTTTCTTTGTAATTCCAACGTATTGGAGCCGAGGCGGTTGTAACCGGCAAACGACGACACGGCACGAGATCGAGTGCGATCGCGAACAAAGGCAACGATGGTGCGACAGCCCCGCCGCTGGCGTCTGGCCTCGTACACCGAGCTTGTCGTCGGGGCTCACCTCTGCGATCGTGAGCGGATGGTGCGCGCGGCGCGGTCGTTGCTCGTGCTGGGCATCGTCACGTCGTGCGGCCGCCTTGGATTCGATCCGACGATCGAACACGCCAGCGTCGATGGACCCGTCGGCGACTCGACCGCCGACGGCGCGATCAGCGGACCCGCGATTGCCGACGCCATTCTGTACCTGCCGTTGTCGAGTGCGCCGCAAGGCACGAGCGTCGTGGATCGCGCTCGCGGGCACGACGTCAGGTGCGCGCCGACCGGTTGCCCGAGGTTCGTGCCAGATCACGGCGGCAGCTTCGAGTTTGTCGAGACCGGACCGGAATATCTCGTCGCCGCGTACACCGCCGACCTCGATCCGGCGACCGGGTTCACGGTCGCCGTCTGGGTTCGGTTGACGTCGTATCCGACCGCGGCGAACGGGTACGCATGCCTGATCTCCAAGCCGGTCGGCTCGATGGACTTCGACAGCTATTCGCTGTGCATCGGGTGGGATGCGAAGGTCCTGTTCTACACGTCGACGACCACGATTCAGGACTATCTCTCCGGGTCGACGGTGCCGCTGATGTCCTGGCACCACCTCGCCATCACGTGGGATGGCACCACGAAGCGCGGCTACATCGATGGCGTCGAGGTGATCTCGAAGCCGGTCAACATCGCGGGAGACGGACAAGCGATCTACATCGGCGCGGACTTCGTCAGCGGGGCGCCGCAGGAGCCGACGACCGGGCGCATCGACGAAGTCTACGTGTTCGGGCGCGCGTTGTCGGGTGCGGAGGTCGTCCAGCTGGCGATGTGACCGCTGCCTTCGTCACGGGGCACGATCGCGCCTGCTTGACCAGGTACGCCATGCGCGAGAACGTGTACACCATGCGGAGGCTCGCCATGGGTACAGCCGGATGTGCCGTGCTGGTCGCGGCCTGCGGCCGCCTCGGCTTCGATCCGTCCGAGACGCGCGACGCCCCGCTCGCCGACGCCATCGATGTGGGCTTCTTCTTGTCTCCAACCGGCGACAATGCGGGCGACGGCACCCGAGCGCATCCCTGGCTGACGTTCTCGTATGCATTCTCGCGCCTGGTGCCGGGCGATACGCTCAACCTGCTGGATGGTACGTACCGCGCGCAAGACCCAAGCGGGTCCCTGCTCCTCGATGGGGACGATCCGTTGTGCGAAGGGACGCTGTGCCCCAGTGGCACCGCCGCGTTGCCGATCGTGCTGCGCGCGGATCATTCGCGCGGCGCACGCATCGAGGGTGACGGGAGCCGGCCGGCGGTGTTCATGGATCACTGCAGCTACTGGGATATCGAGGGCCTGGTCGCGACCAACGCCGACCTCCCGGCCGGGGCGAGCGGGAATACGGTCCTGATCGATGACTCCGACCACATCAACCTCCGCGACCTCGTCGCTGCACGGCCGAACCGCTATGGAAACTTCAACGGGATCGCGATCTCGGGTTCTCACGACGTGTCGCTCGAGGACAGCGAGGTCTACGACTTTCATCGCACCGGGGTGGCGCTGTTCAAGTCGACGGATCTCGCGGTCCGTCGCCTCTACATCAACGGGCGAGGCTACGCGGACATCGCGGGCGGTTACGTATCCCAGTGCCCCCAGACCGGCGATCAGGGTGTTCACCTCCGCTACGTCGGGCGCAGCGTCGTCGATACCGTGATCTCGGAAGGGTCCTGCATCGGCGTGGAGATCTTCGCTGGCTCGGGGGCGGGGATCGCCGCCGATTCCGGTTGGGGCGACAACAACGTGATCCGCAACTCGATCGCCCTCGGCATCCCCAACGATGGCGCGTTCGAGCAGGGCTTCGAGGTCTACAGCGACTGCGCGACGTGCGCGGTCGGCGACGAGGTCGCTGCGAACAATCGGATCGAGCGCTCGGTGGCGATCGGCTTCGTCACCGGGTTCTGGAGTCGCGCAGTCGGCACGACCTTCGATCACGTCACCGCGCACCTGTCGGAGTCCTACGGGGTCAAGGGCGACGGCTCCTCCACGCCGCTGTGGGGGCTGGTGGTCACGAACGCCTCCGTGGCCACCGCAGGCACCGCGGGATTCCTCGTACGACAGCACCTCGCCTGGAGCGTCGACGCGAGCAACTCGTTCGCGTCGACCGTCGCCTACGACACCATGGGCAACGTCACTTCGAGCGGCGCCATCGATCCGATGTACGGGGCGTGCTGGGTGTACCCGCCGCTCGGCTCCCCACTCCAGGCGCTCGGCCGGGGCGCCGATCTGCGTTCGATCTGGACCGGCCCGAACCAGACGTTTCCGTGCGGCGCTCCGGCCCCGGGGGTGTCGGATGATCCCACGACGAGCTGCGCGGGAATCCACGAGCGACTACGCGTCGGGGCCGATGGCTGCGCCGCGCCGTGACCAGGCTGCTACCCGCCGGCGGCGCGCTGCGACGAGCAACGCGATCAGCCCAAACCCGAGCGTGCTGTCACCGCCGCCGGCCGCGCAGCCTTGGGAGGCGGCGCAGGTGCCGCGCTCGTCGCACGAAGTGTCGCCGCTACAGTCCGCGCTGGTCCGGCACTCGAACGTACAAGCACCGTTCGCGGCGTCGCAGTGCTCGCCCGCCGGGCACTCGGGATCCGCCGTACATCCAGGCGGCGGTGGCGGCTGGGCGCCGATGAAGCACACCTTGACCGGCATGCTGCCGGAGGTCGCGTCCCCGCAGTGGTGGGTCAGCGGGCAATCGGCGTCGCGCTCACAGAACTTCGAGCAGTAGCCCGCGGCAAGCGTGGTGGTGGTGAACAAGCAAAATGCGTCGCACTCGACTCGGTCGTAGGAGCACGGTGTGCCGATCGGATCCGGGGTTCCGGCGCAGAGGTGTCCCTGGGGGAACGCCAGACAGCTCTCGGTCGCCGGGCAGCTGCCACACTCATCCGCCGCGATCG
>JAYVLW010000572.1:0-9151 GCA_043759315.1 Myxococcales bacterium | reverse complement strand
TTGCTCGCGCGCGGTCGCACCGGTGGTGATGACGCCGGGCTCGATCGCCAGATCTCCGCGGTGCTCGAGCTCCAGCGCCTGCTCCGCTTGCCCGCGCTCGATTCGATGGAGCCGCCCGCCGCGCGGCGGTTCGCCGAGGAGGGCCTGTCGCCGCTCGACGTGCTGCCGGCGACGATGGCGGAAGTGATCGACACGACGGTCGGGGGACCACACGGCCCGATCCCGGTCCGCATCTACGTGCCGTTTCGCGCCGGGCCGCACTGGATCGTCTACCTGCACGGCGGCGGTGGGGTGATCGGATCGATCCGGAGCTCGGAGCCGGTGACGCGCCTGCTCGCCGCGCAGACCGGATGCACCGTCGCATCGGTGGGCTATCGACTCGGTCCCGAGGCTCGCCATCCGGCGGCGATCGACGACGCGTGCGCGGCGTGGGATGCGCTGGTCGCGCGGATCCCGCGCAGCGGCAAGGCCGTGGTGGCCGGCGATAGCTTCGGCGGGTTTCTCGCGGCGCACGTCGATCGTCATGCACGCGTGACACGCCGCCGGCGGCCCGATCTGCAGGCGCTGATCTACCCGATGACCGATCTGACGCTGCTGTCGCCGACCATCGACCAGTTCGCGGACGGGTACCTCCTGACGCGCTCGATGATGCACTGGTTCCGGGACAACTACCTGCGCGCCACGGATGACCGTCGACTGCCCTCACCCGCTCACTGGGACGACCTCGCCGGCGCGGCCCCGACGCTGGTCGCGACCGCCGGGTTCGATCCGCTCGTCGCCGAGGGCGACCACCACGCCGACCGCCTCCGCCGCGCTGGGACCGAGGTCCGCCACCGGCGCTATCCGTCGCTGATCCATGGCTTTCTCAGCCTGGCGGGCGGGGTCACAGCCGCGCGCGCCGCCGTCGACGAGCTGTGTGGCGACATCATGGAGATGATCGCCTGACGACGATTTGGCATCGGGGAGAAGCCCGGTGCTACGATCATTTCGATGACCTCGGTGCTGATCGCACTGGCCGACGTCGGGCCAGCCGTTCAGCTCGAAGAACAGCTGGCGAAGGCGGGCGTGAAGGCGAAGTGGGACGTCACGCAGGCCGATGGACCGCGCGGTGGCAACTCGGCAGCGGTGGTGCTCGTCGACGCGGACCATCTCGGCGCGAAGCTCACCGTTGTCGCGGAGCTGTGGCGCAACCAGCCGAACGTGCCCGGCGTGGTGGCGTTCGGCTCCTCCGTGGCCGCGCGCGAGCAGGCCCCGCTCGCGCGGACCACACTCGTGGCGCCGACCGCGAAGATCACCACCCTGGTCACGGCGATCCAGGAGGCTGCGAAGCTGCGCCTCGCTTCCGACATGCGCTGGCCCGTGCTGCGCGCGGCGACGGGCCTGCCGCCCGTCGATGACATCCCCGCTGCATGGCAGGCCACGCTCGCCGCGGCGCGCAAGGTCGATCTCGAGATCCCGCGCACCGCGTTGCGCTGGCACGCGATGCACTACGCGACCCCGACCGCGCGCCTGGAGCACCTGCGCGAGGAGCGCCTGCTCACCGTGCCCGAGCTCGGCGCGGCCGACAAGCTCGACGGAACGTCGACGGTGAAGCGCCTCGTCACCGCGGGGCCGCTCGATCCGCAGCAGACCGCCCGCTTTCTGTGGACGATGGGCTCGATCGGGGCGCTCGAGTTCACGCCCGAGGTCCACGATCTCGGAACCACGCCGCGCCGCATGCTCCACGACATGCGCACGCACCTGCGCGCGCGCTCGCACCGGCTCGAGCGCAGCACGTTCTACGACGTGCTCGAGCTGACGCCGCTCGCGGAGTATCCCGACATCGAGGAAGCATATCGTCTGGTGTCGGTGCGCTACGCGCCGAATGTACTCGCCGAATACGACCTCGCCGAGCTGCAGCCGCAGATCAAACCGATGTGGGAGCTCGTCGAGAAGGCCCGCACGGTGCTCGTCGATCACGCGGCGCGGGGTCGCTATCATGACTGGTTGCGCGCCAAGCTCCCGGAGCTGCGCACGATCTGGGCGATCGATCCGGGTAGCGTCAACAGCGCGGCCGTCGCGTTCGCGAAGGGCCAGGCCGCCCTCGGCGAAGGCGATGTGCACAAGGCGATGAGCGAGCTCGCGGTCGCCTGCCGCAAGTTCCCCGGGCAACCCGAGTACGAGGCGAACTTCGCGTGGGCGCGCTACCGCGTGCAGGTCGCATCGGGCCGCGACCGCGTGGAGGCCGCGGTCGCCGAACGCACGGCGATCGAGGAGCTGCTCCTCGGGTGCCGGCCATGGCCGCGCGCGCTCGTGGCGCTCGCGCTGCTGTGCGCGGCCGGCGGCGACGCCGACGCTGCACGCTGGCACCTGCACATCGCGCTGCAGACCGATCCCAAGGTGCCGGCGGCGGCACAGCTCGCCCAGCGGCTCGGGATGCGCCGCTACTGAGGCTATAGTCGTGGCCGTGCGCGAGATCGAGGATCGCCTCCATGCAGCCTCGGCCGGTTCGATCGAGGCCGAGCTCGTCGCGATCGCCGTGGAGCAGTGCGAGGCGGAGCACGGCGCGCTGTTCGTCTGGGACAAGGAGGCGAAGGGCCTCGTGCTCGTGCACCACGTGGTCAACGGCGTCACCGTCACGCTGCCCCAGGTGATCAAGAGCGACGGCGCGAAGGCCGGCATCGCGCTGCACGTGTTCGAGACCGCGCAGCCGTACCTGTCGCCGGATACGTCGCGCGATCCGCTGTACACGCGTTACCTGATCGATGTGGGGTCGATCGCCGCCGCGCCGATCCGCTACCAGCGCCGGCCGATCGGCGTGCTCACGGTGTCGTCGCGCGATCCGCGCGGGCTCGACGTGCAGACGCTGCGCGCGCTCACCGCGATCGCCGAGGTCGCCGCGCCGCTGCTCCGCCGCGCGCAGGTCGACAGGCTGTCGCGCGCCGCCACCGGCCGGCCGCTCATGATCAAGGGCCTGTCGCCGGCGTGGCACGAGGTGGAGCGCAAGCTCGAGCTCGCAGCGCCGACCAACGCGCCGATCCTGATCCGCGGCGAGAGCGGCACCGGCAAGGACCTGGTGGCGCGCGCGATCCACTGGAACAGCCGGCGCACCGAGAAGCCGTACGTCACCGTCAACTGCGCCGCGATCCCGGAGACGCTGCTCGAATCGATCCTGTTCGGTCACGTCAAGGGCGCGTTCACCGGCGCGAGCTTCCAGAAGGTCGGCGAGTTCCAGAAGGCCGACGGCGGCACCCTGTTCCTCGACGAGGTTGGCGAGCTGCCGGTGATGCTGCAGGCGAAGGTGCTGCGCGCCGTGGAGCAAGGCGAGGTCCAGCCCCTCGGGTCGAACGAGCCGCCGGATCGCGTCGACGTGCGCCTGATCGGCGCCACCAACCGCGATCTCGAAGCGATGGCGAAGCTCGGCACGTTCCGCGACGACCTGTTCTATCGGCTCAGCGTGATGACGCTCGACCTTCCGCCGCTACGCTCCTACAAGGACAACCTCGAGACGCTCGCGAACGTGTTCCTCGAGCAATCCGCCGCGAACCACGGCAAGCCCGCGCCGCGGCTCGGCCCCGCCGTGCTCGCGCGCCTCACGGCGTACGACTTTCCGGGCAACGTGCGCGAGCTCAAGAACACGATCGAGCACGCGGTGATCCTCTCCACCGGCGACGAGCTGCGGTCCGAAGATCTGCCATCGCCGCTGCTGGCAGGCGCGACGAAGTCCAGGCCGGCCAAGCCGATGCAGCCCACGCTCGACGAGGCGCGCGAGCAGTGGCTCGAGCCGCTCGAGCGCCAGTACCTGACCGATCTCCTCGCGCGTCACGCTGGCAACGTGAAGACCGCCGCGAAGGCTGCCGGCATCAACACCGTCACGCTGTACCGCCTGCTCAAGCGACGCGGCCTCTCGCTCGCCCGAGCGGTCCGCGACTCCCGGTAGGATCTCCGGAACGCGTCGAGGGGCCCTTTGCCGGGGCCCCTCTGCGCAACAAGCTAGGCGAGTCGAGTCGAGTCGAAGACTAGAGGACGGTGACGGTCGGGAGGAACGACTGCATCGACGTGATGGCCGACTCGGCCGACGCGCGCGTCGTGTACTGCTGGCTGGTGCCGATGATCTGGCCGTTCAGCGCCGCGAGGTTGAAGTAGAAGCCGCCCGCCGCGTTGGTCTTGACGGTGTAGTTCGCCGCCGCCTGGCCATCCGCCTGGACCGCGAAGGCGCCGTTGAACGCCGCGGCCTCGGTGGTGTACTGCTCCGACGACAGCACGACCTGGCCGTTCTTCGCGAACACGTTGAAGCGGAACTTGTGGGTCTCGTCGTTGAGGATCACCTCGACGCGGGCGCCGGTGGTGTTCGCGGCCTTCTTGTCCAGGTAGCTGTTGGTCGCCTTGACAGACGAGGTCACCGCGCGGGTCGCCGACGCCTTGGTCGAGTAGACCTGCGAGAACGCGATCGACTCGCCGTTGCCCGCCTTGAGGTGCAGGTTGTAGCCGGTCGCCGTCTTGTTGACCGCGTACTGCGCCGGGTCGACGCCGTTCTCGAGCACCGAGAGCGCGCCGTTGATGGCGCCGGTGCGGGTCGTGTACGCCTCGGACGTCAGGAGGATGGCGCCGTTGCCGCTCTTGAGGTTGAAGTGCCACTGGCCGTCGGTCGCCTTCCAGAACGAGAGCTTGCCGGCGCCGGCTGCCTCGCCATCGATCTCGCTGTCCTCGTCGGCGCCGACAGTGGCGCAGCCGACGGCCGAGATGGTGGAGAGCGAGAGGACGAGAGCGGTGACGAGCGAGTTGATGTTGCGCATGTTGATGACCCGACTAAATACAAGCTGCGGGCCAGGTGTAGGTCTCCCTACCTCCTTGTAATCATTCGGTGGCTAGTCGAGTTTCCACGTCGGTCGAGCAACATTAGTTGCAAGAATGCAACTTTCGTTGCTGAATGACAGCTTATCCACAGATCCTGTGAAGGGGATCGTGCTGGTCCGACCTCGTGGCGGATCCGTCGGCTCAGTCGTAGCGCAGGCCCTCGACGGGCCGCAGCGACGACGCCGAGGACGCAGGAACCACGGTGGCGATCACGCTGATCACCATGGTGATGCCGGCGACGAGGAGCACCTCGAGCGAGCGGACCTCGATCGGGAGCTTGTCGATCAAGTAGACCTTCGGATCGAGGTGGTAGCCGTAGGAGCTGACCACGTAACAGATCGCGAGCCCGACGACGACGCCGATCAGGGTGCCAACACCACCGATCGCGAGGCCGACGACCTGGAACACCTGGGCGACGGAGCCAGAGGTGCCGCCCATCGACTTGAGGATCGCGATCTCGCGCGTCTTGTCGGTGACCATCATGGTCAGCGCAGAGACCATGTTCACCGCGGCAACGACGATGATCAGCGTCAGGATGATGACGAGCGCGAGCTTCTGCAGGTTCAGCGCCGTGAACAGATTGTGGTTGAGCTCGTACCAGTCCTGGACCTGGTAGGGCGGCCCGCCGAGCGCCTTCTCGAGACGCGCCGCGATGTCCTCCGCCCGGTCGACGTCCTTGACCTTGAGCTCGACGCCCATCACCTGGTCGCCACGGCCGACGAGCTCCTGGGTGTCTTCCAGCTTCGTGTACATCAGCCGGCGGTCGTACTCGTCGAACCCGGAGTAGAAGATGCCGCTGACCTGGAACTTGCGGGTGCGGGGCGCGGACGACTTCGCGCGCCACGTGTCGAAGTCGATGTTCGACAGCGGCACCACGACGGTGACGGCATCGCCGACCTTCGCCTTGAGCTTGTGAGCGAGCTCCTTGCCCATGATGATCGGCGGCAGCTCGCCCGGTCCCGGCCGCTTGATCAGCGTGTCGACCGAGCCCACGATCATGTGCTTCTCGAGATCGAGCACGCCGCGCACGAGCGTGGGATCGATGCCCTTGATCGCGACGCCGGAGAGCTCGCCCTTGCCGCGCGTGACCAGCATCTCGGCGAAGATGAATGGCTGCACGGCGAGGACATCGGGATCGATCTCCTGCGCCGTCTTCATGACGTCGCGGTACTCCGCGAACGTGGCCTGCGACTTGAGCACGATGACGTGCGCGTTGACGCCGAGGACCTTGTCGCGGAACTGCTTCTGGAACCCCGTCGTGACGGCGAGCACGATCGTGAGCGCCGCGACGCCCAGCGCGACGCCGAGGATCGACACGCTCGTGAACACGCTGAAGATGGAGAGCAGGCCGAACACCGCCGTCGAGATCAGGCCGACGATGAACGCCAGGACTCCCGCGGTGTTGCCTGCGCTCCCGAGCGACAGGATGAGAAGGCCGAGGAGCGCGACGACGGCCGAGCCGGCCGCCATCCCCAGCATCATGGGGTCGCGCTTTCCTCCGTAGAGGTAGCGCCAGCCGATCCGAGCTTCGTAACGCACGCGGGGTTCGCACCTTAGAACCGCCCCCGCCACCTGTCTATGCCCGGGGTGGGGCCCGGGAAACTTACAAACAGTCTTGACTGACTGTTTTCTGGGGGGTACACCCAACACGGATGCCCGAGGCCGCCCGCGCCCCTCGTACCCAGCAGCAGCGCCGCGATGAAACGCGCCGCGCGCTGCTCGACGCTGCGGTCGAGAGCCTGATCGAGGTCGGGTTCGCCAGGACCACCACGCTCGAGGTCCAGCGCCGGGCGGATGTGTCGCGCGGCGCCCTGCTCCACCACTTCCCGTCGAAGGCGGAGCTCCTGGTCGCCGCGGTGGACCACCTCGCGGAGATGCGCGCGCGCGAGCTCAAGCAGCTCGCCTCCGTGTTGCCCGAGGAGCGCGCCGGCCGCGCGCGCACCGATGCCGTGATCGGCCTGCTGTGGCAATGCTTCAGCGGCACGTTCTTCCAGGTCACGATGGAGCTGCGCACCGCCGCCCGCACCGATCCCGAGCTGCGGCCGGTTCTGGTGATCGCCGAGCGCCAGCTCCGCGATCGGATCTTCGCCCAGTCCCGCGCGCTGTTCGGCAAGGACGTCGCCGAGCACCCCGGCTTCGAGCGCGCGCTCGACCTCACCCTGCAGCTGATGATCGGCGCCGCGATGTCGTCGGTCCTCCACAAGGAGGACGCGCACATGGACGCACTGATCGACGACTGGAAGGCCCTGTTCCCCACCGTGCTGGCCACCGCCGGCACGGCAGCATCCAAACGACCGCGAGACCAGAAGGTGAAGCGATGAGCAAAGAACTCCGATTCGATGGGAAAGTTGCACTCGTAACCGGCGCTGGTGGTGGCCTCGGCCGCTCGCACGCGCTCCTGCTCGCCGCCCGTGGCGCCAAGGTGGTCGTCAACGACCTCGGCGGCAGCTTCACCGGCGACGGCAAGTCGTCCTCGGCTGCCGACAAGGTCGTCGCCGAGATCAAGGAGGCGGGCGGCACCGCCGTCGCGAACTACGACTCGGTCGAAGACGGCGACAAGATCATCAAGACGGCGGTCGACGCGTTCGGCAAGATCGACATCATCATCAACAACGCCGGCATCCTCCGCGATGTCTCGTTCAAGAAGATGACGCAGCAGGACTGGGACCTCGTCTACAAGGTCCACGTCCTCGGCGCGATGAAGGTCACCCACGCCGCGTGGGCGCTGATGAACGACCAGGGCTACGGCCGCATCATCAACACCGCGAGCGCCGCCGGCATCTACGGCAACTTCGGCCAGGCAAACTACGCGATGGCGAAGCTCGGCATCCACGGCTTCACGCAGACGCTCGCCGCCGAGGGCCGCAAGCGCAACGTCGTCGTCAACACGATCGCGCCGATCGCGGGCTCGCGCATGACCGAGACCGTGCTCCCGAAGGAGCTGCTCGACGCCCTCAAGCCCGAGTACGTCTCGGCGCTCGTCGCGAAGCTCGCCCACGAGACCACGGAGGACACCGGTGGACTCTACGAGGTGGGCGGCGGCTTCTTCGCCAAGCTCCGCTGGGAGCGCTCCGAGGGCAAGTCGTTCCGGCTCGGCCGCACCATCTCCCCCGAGGATGTCGACGCCGCGTGGAAGGACATTACCCAGTTCGAGAAGACCACGCACCCCGGCTCGGTCGCCGAGTCGATGCAGCCGATCATGCAGAACGTCGAGGCCGGCCCGAGCAAGGGCGGCAACTCGTTCATCGACGTCGATCAGGCGCTCGGCTACAAGTTCCCCGAGTTCAAGTGGAGCTACGGCGAGCGCGATGTCTCGCTGTACGCGCTCGGCGTGGGCGCGGCGAAGGATCCCACCGACGAGGGCGACCTCGCGCTGGTCTACGAGATGAGCGGCAAGGGCATGAAGGTGCTCCCGAGCTTCGGCGTGGTCCCCGCGATCACGATGGTGTTCGCGCAGGCGAAGGAGGGCATCCAGGCGCCCGGCCTGTCGTTCGGCCTCGACCGCGTGCTCCACGGCGAGCAGTACACCGAGGTCAAGCGCCCGCTGCCGACGAACGGCAAGCTGACGACGAAGGCCACCATCAAGGCCATCTATGACAAGGGCAAGAACGCGCTCGTCGTCAACGAGATGATCACCTACGACGAGAACGGCGACGAGCTGATCCGCAACGAGCTCACCACCCTCGTCAGGGGTGCCGGCGGCTGGGGCGGCGAGCGTGGCCCGAGCGCCGACGTCAACGTCCCGCCCGATCGCGCGCCGGACAAGGTCATCGAGGACAAGACCTCGGATAACCAGGCGCTGCTCTATCGCCTCTCCGGCGACTGGAACCCGCTGCACGCGGATCCCGGGTTCGCGAAGGCGTTCGGGTTCGCCAAGCCGATCCTCCACGGTCTGTGCTCGTTCGGCTTCGCCACGCGCCACGTCGCGCGATCGTTCGCACCGAACGGCGATCCGAGCTACGTGAAGTCGATCCGCGCGCGGTTCGCATCGAGCGTGCTCCCCGGCGACACGCTGGTCACCGAGATGTGGCGCGAGAGCGACACGAAGATCGTGTTCCGCACCAAGGTGAAGGAGCGCAACGAGGTCTGCATCTCGAACGCGGCGGTCGAGCTGTGGACCGAGCTGCCGAAGCCGAAGGCCAAGGCGGCGAAGCCCGCCGCGGCCGCCGGTGGTGGCGCGGCCGTCCCGAACAGCGCCGACATCTTCCGCGCCATCGGCACGTTCGTCGGCGGCAACCCGGCGACAGCCGAGAAGGTGAAGACGAACTTCCTGTTCAAGCTGTCGAGCCCCGAGTCGAGCTGGACGATCGATCTG